>CALKXC010000423.1 GCA_938004025.1 uncultured Leucothrix sp.
ATACCCGATGTAATTAACGCTGCCGTTCCGTTTTACGGCACACCACCAAAGCAGAACATCGATAAAATTAAAGCACCTCTAATGCTTCAATTTGCTGAGCTCGATAAGCGTGTTAACAAATCTTGGCCTGATTATGAAGCCGCTCTAAAGGGAATGGATGCAGACTACCAAGCCTTTGTTTACGAAGGAGCAAATCATGGTTTTCACAATGACTCAACGGGCCGCTATGATGAAGAAAAAGCAGAATTAGCTTGGGGACGCACCCTTGAATTTTTCAACAAACATCTAGCCTAATTCAAAAAGAGCACTTTTGTTAAATAATTCATGTTTTTTACTGAGACATCCTATTGAAAAGGATTTCTCAGCTCTATTAAGTGATTTCGGACTTTTATGCCTTTACAGTCCGTGTGTTCCAACATAAGCATTCCTATCTTGCGGCATCCAGTCTTCTAAAGCTTCTGAAGAAGGTTTATAAATCTCTACGATCAATGGATAACAGGTTGTGGCATCGTCCGAGTGACTGCTTCCGCAATCTCCTCCTGGGCACGCTGACAAGGCACCCAATAAATCAATCTCTGCAAAAAACTCTATGTAATCACCCGGTCTAACTGGGCTAGCTTTCATAAAGTATTGATGGGTGTCTAGTGTAAACCCGGTGCACATAAAAACGTTCAATACATCATGGACATAGGGTTCTGCTTCTTGCGTGCTTATGCCTTTAGTGAGAGCTAACGCTCTGGTAAGATTGGAGTGACAACAATAATGGTAATCAACCCCCTTGAGCATGAAGTTAGTATAGGGGTCGCAGCGAGTACCGATGACGTCATGTACTCCTGCCCCATCCTCATCATATCCATACCAAGCTAGCGTATCGTGAGTAATTGTCGCCATGGGTCTAAGACCTGGCAAGTTACTCCACAAACGATCACCTGTCGTTACGTGGCTGGCGTGTAGTTGCCGAGTTTTGCCGCTAAAAAAACGCTCATTTAAATCGGCCGCGTTCCACAGGTTTAAATCACCAACCTGTGAGCCTTCAGTACTGACAATTCGGAAAATGTGTCCTGCTGGAACCTCGAAAGTTGAGGCATCTCTGGGGTTTACAATAACTTCTGATACCTTGCGCATGCTACTGCGAGCCTTATCATAAAAATTGGCGTCAAAAGTAGGTAGGTTTTCAACCGTGTAGCATACAACTGGGGGCTTTGAGCGACGCTCACTGGCATCAGTTGGCTCAGTAACGAGGCTCATAGAATGGGTTTGATTAGACATACGCTACTCCTGAAATTGACTATCGCAGGAGTATCGCAAGTCTAAATAGCAATGTCACATGATCTAATGGATCGTTTCATTATGAAACGGAACCGTAACTGCCTTTCTCATCCAATAAAAACCCTTATCGCCTATTTCACGGGTCCAAATGCTAAGTGTAGATGGTCGAATCAATAATTCAGAGTCTACGTTGTCCGTACCACAAAAGCGCTGCCAATAGACAGAGCTATCCCACTTCTCTACCGTTTCTTCATAAGAGATGTTATTCATCGTTTTTAGATATAACAAACCCATCATTAATCTCAATGGGGGTGCTGATTCGTGTTTAAAATGGTGGCCAAGGTGCTGCTCAAGCAATCCCCAGTCTATTAAGCGACTTACCGTCGCAAGCTTTCTGTCTAAGTCTTCCAATACTCTCTCCCCTTGCTGACAAAAAAGATCGACACAGATTGTTTTTTGCCAATTCCTTGATATATCAATAAGCTCCCAGGGGATAATTTGTAGTCTTTAGCTTTTTAGAGCAAGGGTAGGAAAATACACCCTCCTTTGAAATTACATGTTAAAATATTATTTGGTTAATTAATGAACGTGTAATCAATTATTTTATGATCAATATGAACAATAATCATTCATTATTTGGAGAAAGCTTCGATCAATTAACTTCCGAAATAAATCGGCTTGGCTATGATGGAGTTCTTTATTCATTCTTTCCAAGACCCATGTATTTGAATTCCAAGATTCAACCGGTACTGCAATATTCAGAAAGTTATGCTCCATTCGTTTCTCATTATCTTGAAAATAATTACGGAAATAGCGACTTTATTCTCCGATTAGCGCTTGAGGGTAGAAACACCCCTATCAATTGGTGGGAAGAAATTGCTACGGGTGATGTCTCTCAGGAAGAAGCTGAGGTAACGTTAGACTCCAGACAAAACTTTGGAATTCAACATGGAATTTCGATACCGGTTTTATCAGGCTCTTTCGCTATTGCTGGCATATCCGTCATTTGTAAATCAGGAGATGATGAACATTTTGAAAAGCTAAATGATCGATCACTTTCTGAGCTAAAATCACTAGCATCCAATTACCACACTAAAATCATCATGTCTCAAGAAGATATGCGCTTCTTTATTGAACCGCTGTTAGAACGGCTCAATGACACGAAAAGGAAAGTACTAAAGCACCTGCTTAGTAACCAACCAATGAAAACCATTCCGGAAACTGAAGGCATTAGCCAGAAATATGCCGAGAAAGTCATCCTTATGATGCGAAAAGAATTTGGAGACATCTCAACCAACGAACTGCTTTACATACTCGGTATGGTACATATCCATCAATATTTGTAATCCCTTTAAGCTTACCTGACGAGCTCAAGATACGAAGCACCACCGAGAAAAAAATTATTATGAGCTGTTTTGACCCGAAAACCCGCTTGATGGACTCGTACAATTAATTCATCCATTGGTATATAAAGTTTCTGAGCAATCGCCTGTTCAGCAATTGATTGGTTGATTGAAATGAACTCATCATAGTATGGGTGGCCTAGTAACTCCTGCCTAACCACTTTGGTCAACAGCTCGGGATCAAAATCATCATTTGGCGTCACTAAGAAAAAAGCCCCATCCGGTCTCAAAAGTTTATACAGATGCGCAAGTACTTGCTGTGGTTCACACCAACTATAGTAGCTGTGTACTGAAACAATACAGTCAAATTTGCCGCTTATGCCTTCAACTAGGGATACGTCTAATGTTGCTTGATCAAAGGATAATTGTTCTTTTAACCATCTGGCATGCTTGATCATATTGTCACTAGCGTCGACGCCTAAATAACTACTTATCTGCTGATTATCCTGAAGATAAGCCATGATCCGACCGCTGCCACAACCTGCATCTAACACCTTTCCGTACAATCTCTCTGACAAATCTTTATAGACGTCTCTTTGCACAGAAACCATCACACCTAAGTGTGATGTACTGTATTTATCCCAAAGCTGCGTCGAGTATTTTTCAACTTCTAACTTCACCCATTTATAAAACTTAGGCTGTTCAGCATTAATCTCCCAAGCCACTAGACTCAACTCAGCTTGCTCTTCATCCCAACTACACCCCATTTCATTTGCCAACACTTTTACAGACATCATTTTTTTATGAGACGACACGTGTTTACGTTTCATAACGATCAAAACGACATCTATTTTCTGCATTTTGGCGAGTAAGAATATTGATTTATAATGCGATCTAAACTGTTTAACTTTATCTTCGACGACCAATAATCGACCCAGTTCGGCCATTTTGACGCCCTGATTACGCATGTCTGAAACAGCTTTTGGAAAATTCGAATCATCAGGAAAGCCTTTAACAGAATCAAGCAATAACCTTGAGGTACTAATAACCTGACCTAGATTGTTTTCCCCATAGATAACATAAGAAAAATCGTCAAACCCGTCATAATGAAAAGCATTTACGCTAGGGCGATCACCTTTACAATGCGACTCTTTAAACTGTTTAATTTTAAATAGCTCTTGTTTCTTCTTTGCTAGCTTCATAGTTTTGGGTAATACTTTGCTAGCATTTTTTCTATTCAAAGAGGAATAAAAACTTTCTTCATTAACAAATTTTCTATTCTTTTTTAATTTAGTTTTATTAGAAGTGTTTATACTAATTGCACTCATAATCTTCTCCACAATGATTGATGAAAACTTAAGGATTCATAAAATTGTGCATCAAATAAAAACAAAAAACCTAGGAATAAAATTAACATCGAGCCATATAAGCCAAATAACAACATTTAATTCACATTTTATATAAAGTTGTTAGGGGCGCTTACGGTATTGGTTTATTTTGATTGAAAAAAGAGATTTAGAGTAACTAAGCCACTGAGCTTGTTTAATTCGTTAGGTGTAGTGAATAGCAAGCGATACCATGCTGATAAATACACAGAGGTGGCAAATCTTATGAAACAAAATATCTTGATCGTAATGGCTGATCAGCTAACCGCATTGGCGCTAGGTTGTTATGGAAACCCTACTGTAAAAAGCCCACATATTGACCGATTAGCCGCAGAAGGTGTGTT
>CALKXC010000424.1 GCA_938004025.1 uncultured Leucothrix sp.
CTTCTGCTCAACCAGCAAAACCGTCAACCCCAACTCATCATTCAACTGAGTAATAATATCCCCAATCTGTCTAACAATATTAGGCTGGATGCCTTCCGTAGGCTCATCCAGAATCAACATTTTAGGATCAATCATCAGCGCTCGAGCAATTGCTAGTTGCTGCTGTTGACCACCAGACAAATCACCACCTCTTCGCTTTAACATGTCTTTAAGTACGGGGAATAATTCATAAACAAACTCAGGTACGGTTTTCACACCATCAGCACGCGCCAGCAATCCAATTTCAAGATTCTCTTGAACTGTCATTAAGGGGAAGATCTGCCTGCCTTGAGGCACATAGCCTATTCCCAACGAAGCGCGTTGCTCTGCTTTTAAACTCTGGATCTCGGCACCGTTCAAAACCATTTCTCCAGATTTACTTGGCAATAAACCCATAATGACCTGCAACAATGTGGTTTTACCGACGCCGTTGCGCCCCATTAAACAGGTACATTTTCCTTTGGGCACTTCAAGATCAAGATCCCATAACGTATGACTCTCACCGTAAAATTGGTTTATCCCACTGATTGTTAATAAAATATCACTCACCGAGGTACACCTCTATTACACGTTGATTTTGTTGCACTTCGTCCATAGAGCCTTCTGCCAAAACATGACCTTGGTGCAATACGGTAACGCGCTGGGCAATTGATCGTACGAAGTCCATGTCATGCTCAACCACCACAACGGTGTGGTCACCTGCTAAAGAGGTTAATAGCTCGGTGGTTTTATCCATTTCTTGATGAGTCATCCCAGCGGCGGGTTCATCTACCAGCAATACGTGTGGCCGCTGCATCAGTAACATGCCTATTTCTAGCCACTGTTTCTGACCGTGTGAAAGCGATCCTGCTAGGCCTTTTGCTGTCTCTTTCAAACCAATCGTTTCTAAAACCTTGTCGAGATAATCTTGCTGCTCTCCACTAATCTTAGCTCGATAAGTTGACCATACTGATTTATCGCCTTGCATAGCTAGCTCTAGGTTTTCAGCAACCTTTAAACATTCAAATACGGTTGGTTTTTGAAACTTACGTCCAATTCCAGCCTGAGCAATTTCAGGCTCGCTCATGCCTAACAAATTCATGGTTTGACCAAAACGTACACGGCCTTCATCAGGCGCTGTTTTACCGGTGATGATATCCATCATCGTGGTTTTACCAGCACCATTTGGGCCAATAATGCAGCGCAACTCACCCGCATCAATCGCCATGTTTAAATCATTAATCGCTTTGAAACCGTCAAACGAAACACTCACCTCTTCCAAGCTGAGGATCACTCCTCGATCAGTAATCGGCTGCACGTTTTTAGCAGATTGTACGAAGGAGAAAACTTCGTCACGGCGCATGGTTTCACGTAAAGAATCTAGTGGTTTCATGAGGCACCTATCTGCTTTTGACGAGGATTCATAAGACCAACAATTCCTTTAGGCATGTACAACGTCACGAATACAAATAGACCACCCAGAGCAAATAACCAAACTTCAGGCAGCGCGCCTGTTAAATAAGTTTTAGCGTAGTTGACGACAATCGCACCGAGTGCAGCGCCGTATAATGTGCCTCGACCACCAACCGCTACCCAAATGACTAACTCGATAGAGTTGAGCGGTGAGAACTCTCCCGGATTAATTATCCCTACTTGAGGTACATACAAAGCGCCTGCAATGCCCGCAAGCACTGCTGAGAAAGTGAATATAGCCAACTTCACTTTGTCCACGCGGTAACCAATAAAACGCACTCGATCTTCCGAATCTCGTATCGCAACGGCAACGCGCCCAAGTCGAGAAGCCACAATCGCTCGACAGCTTAAATAACCAAGAATCAAAGCGATGCCAGAGGCGACAAACAAACCAATCCGTGTTTCATCAGATTGTAAATTAAATCCGAGAATATCTTTAAAATCAGTCAGGCCATTGTTACCACCAAAGCCCATTTCGTTTCTAAAAAATGCTAGCAGTAAAGCATAAGTCAATGCCTGAGTGATAATTGACAAATAAACGCCAGTGACACGAGAGCGAAAGGCTAACCAGCCAAAGACGTAAGCTAATAAACCTGGCACTAGCGCAACCATAATCATGGCAAACCAAAACATATCAAAGCCTTGCCAAAACCATGGCAATGCTTCCCAGTTCAAAAACACCATAAAGTCAGGAAGCTCAGGGTTTCCATAAACACCTCGATCACCAATTTGGCGCATCAAGTACATGCCCATTCCGTAGCCACCTAGCGCAAAAAATGCCCCATGACCTAAGCTTAAAATCCCTAAGTAACCCCAAACCAAATCGACTGATAAGGCGAGCAAAGCATAAGTCAGGTACTTACCCAATAACGTCACGGTGAACGTCGATAAGTGAAATGGGCTGCTAGCGGGAACATACAAGTTCAAATAAGGAACAATTGCGCAGGCTAATACCACTAGAGCAATCAATATCTGCCCGCCGTAGTCACCTCTTAAAATTCTAATCATCTCATCGCTCCTTAAGAATCAGCTGCACGGCCTTTTTGCGGGAATAATCCGCGCGGCCGTTTTTGAATGAATAGAATAATGAAGACTAGCACCAGTATTTTTGCCAAAACTGCACCGGCATAAGGCTCCATAAATTTATTAGCAATACCCAGTGAGAAGCCACTGATCAGCGTTCCCCACAAATTGCCCACACCCCCAAATACCACCACCATGAAAGAGTCGATGATGTAGCTTTGTCCAAGGTTGGGACCAACATTGGTCAGTTGCGAAAGTGCCACTCCGGCTATGCCTGCGATACCCGCACCCAAACCAAATGTCATCGCGTCAACTTTGGACGCTTTAACCCCCATGGCTCGTGCCATGCCGCGGTTTTGAGAAACTGCGCGCACTTGTAAACCGAGTGAGGTTTTCTTTAGCACGATAAACAACACGGTAAAGACCACTAAACAGAAGGCAATCACATACATGCGGTTTAAGGTCAGAGACAGCACTTCATTGATTTGTATGGAGCCAGACATCCACTCCGGCGATTCAACCGAGCGGTTGAGTGGCGAGAAAATACTTCTCACCGCCTGCTGTAAGATCAAACTAATGCCGAAAGTTGCTAACAGTGTTTCTAAAGGTCGACCGTATAAGTGACGAATCACCGTTTTCTCAATCAAAATACCCACCAAGCCGGCCACCACAAAAGCAGCAGGTATCGAAAGGATCAATGAGACTCCGGGGAAATTAGGCAAGATATAATGTTGAATAGTGTAAGTCGTATAAGCGCCCAGCATAATCAACTCGCCGTGCGCCATATTAATCACCCCCATGACACCGAAGGTAATCGCCAAGCCAATGGCTGCCAGCACTAATACTGACCCAAGGCTTAAACCAAAAAACAAGGTTTCGAGATG
>CALKXC010000425.1 GCA_938004025.1 uncultured Leucothrix sp.
CCACCATCATTCACACCGTCAGCTGCACCTGAATTTGTGTCATCAGCCAAAACCGCGAAGTTTTGAGGTATAACGTCAGACGTAGTATTCGAAGTTACAGGAGTCGTGATTTCGTCGCTTGATGCGATAAAGGTATTCTCAATTTCTGTACCAGCATCCCAAGTTATCGGAGTCGCAGTATTGCTGTCGGTATCATAGGAAGCCGTATAGACAATTGAAACCGTTGTATTGGCTGGTAGCGATGCATCTTGTGCAACGATTGCATCTAAGGTTTCGCTTACACCGTCACCATTTGCATCGTAACCAAGAGCCACTTCATCAACAGAACCTACGCCAGTTGGAACCGTGTCGCCGTTAGCTCCAATAAGGCCGTTAACCTGAACACTGACAAAAGATAACTGAGTATCAAGTATGCCATCGCCATCAGTATCAACCTTTGGCAAAGGGTCCATGATATCTACGTTAGTCGCAGCACTTCCACCAGTGTTTTTTACAGTCAATGTATAAGTAACAGTATTATCAGCTTCATTATGCACCGAAGACTTATTCAAAACCAAAACAGGACCCGTTGATACCGTTATCGTGTCATCGTTTGTACCTTGGGCATTATCAGAACCACCCGTAGCATCTGTAAGGTCAGATACCGCGCCTGTAGGGTTAGTAGTAGCGTCAACAAGGTTTGATGAAGTCGCTGTAATTTTAGTATTGATCACAGTGCCACTTGTCGCAGTTGTTGGCACAGGGACAGCAATAACAAGATTGACTTGCTCACCCAACGGAATATCAACACTTGTTACAGGTAACTCACCCGGGTCTGGTTGACCATTACCATTAGTATCTAGATAAATAAGCGCGCCAGTATCAGTTGCCAATGCGTAAGTGTCCGCGATGTTACCTGTGTTGCTAACAACATGCGGGAAGTAAACAGTTTGGCCTGGTGCGCCCGTTAACGCGTTATCACTTTCGATCGATGCGCTATAAACCGGTGCTACCGTTACAACTGCTTCGTTAGATTGTGCAGAATAGCTATTACCATTTTCATCTTCATAGGTAACTGTTGCAAGGTTTTTAATTAATGTTCCAGCTGCAGTTTGTGCTAGCGCTTGAGCACCAAAACCGGCCATGCTACCTACCGCTAGAGAAGCAGCAATAAATTTTGCTAACGGCTTCATTTGATTGTTTGTTTTCATTATTTTTTTATTCTCTTTATCAATATTTTCTAAGAATGAATTACTCGATTGAGCACCAGAAAGGGACTCACTCATGTGGTGATATTGCTTATTGCATCGAATTTTTATGCTTAGGCAATAACAATCGTATTCTGTAAGTTTTTAATTATTGAAATTATTTTACTTTGACGCGGTAAGAATAGAGCTGCTTGCCAAAGCCTTGAATTGGCTGCTTAACTTTCCAACGGATATTTGTATATTTCTCTGCTGGAATCACAACAGTTTCCATTTTCCCGTTAGCCATGCGCTTCTGACGATAAACAGGCTCACTCTCGAAATTAGCACCACCGTCAATACTTACCAACAAATCTGCATCAACACCTGATTTAGCACTTCGGCCAATATAACTAGTGTTCGCAGGGATCGGCCCGCTAACCACTAATCCAGAAAGTGACTTTTCCATCTGATTTGTATAAGAAAGGTTGTATTCTAAGATACTGCCTGGCTCTGTCTGCTTAGCCGGTTGGCGAAACTCTTTGCCCTCTGCATTAGTTTTGACCATGTACGCCTGCATTTCACTAACAAGAGATGGCTTGCTCTTTGCAGTTACACTGAACATAACGCTTGCAGACACTGTAGCCAAGCATAAACCTAGTACTATCTTTTTTAACATTTTCTAACCCCAAACTGTTTATTTTTATATTATCGAGAAAAAACTATTAGAAACCTGCTTTGTGTCAGGTAGATAAATAATTGATCCATTTATATTCGTCCCAATAAGACTTTTCACTATTAGAACATCGTTGGAGAATAGGCTTTATCAGCTGAACGTTTTATTAATTAAGGTTTTCCGGCGACGAACGATGCACTTTACTTGCAATTTATCTGCATTTTTTGTAGATAATTAAGCCACTCTTTAAATAAAATCCGATCTGGCGATGCAACTACTGAACGCCGACCCAATTGAACTTTTGTCACACTCATTCCATCCAAGGTTGAAGCATATCCACCCGCCTCATCAAGAATGAGAGTTCCTGCAGCACAGTCCCATAACTGCATTCCTCCATGTAAATAGATTTGCCCCCTATTGGCAGCCATCCAAACCCATTCCAATACTGTTGAGCCTAAGTTTCTTTGTGAACGAAAAGGTGAGTCAGCAAGAATCTTTAATGCCATTTCAGGGGGTAGCCTTTTGAAATCAACCAGTGCGATGGACTCATTAATCTTTTGTGTTGGGGTCTTACACAGCAAGCGATTATCATTGAGGTATGCACCTTGGCCTTTTACTGCTGAAAACATTTCATCTCTGATGACATCATAAGTCACCGCCAGTACAACTTCTCCATCGACGATCAAACTGATTGAGGAAGCAAACAGTGGAATGCCGGCCGCAAAATTCCCTGTTCCATCCAAAGGATCAAGACACCAAACTGCTGAATTATTTTTTAGTAAAGATGCCTGCTCTTGCTCCGTCATTTCCTCACTCATGAACGCGATATCAGGGTAATGCTTAGATAAGAATTCATTGATGCGCTTGTCAGCCATCAAGTCCGCTTCAGTAATCAAACTCCCATCGTTTTTAAGTTGATAGCCAATCTTATTAAAGCGTGGCAGTATCTCCTCATTAGCCACATCGCGAATCATGCCTTGCAGTATTTTAATATCGGGCAACATACTAGTACCTTTTAACGTTAATATGACATTTTGTCATTTCAGTGAGTCTGGGGATTATGAGTAGTTTATTAGTCATTATATTGTTGGCTTGCCTAGCTTGGTTTTGGTTTGACTCAGTTCGTGCTAAAGAGTCTGCGACTCGCGCAGCATCAATCGCCTGCAACGACATTCAAGCGCAACTTTTGGACCAAACAGTCGCATTAAAAAAGCTGAGGGTTGTAAGGGACAAAGCAGGCAGGATGCAATTACAAAGAAACTACAACTTCGAGTTAAGCATGGATAGAGAAGCGCGTTCATTTGGAAGGGTCATCTTGCTCGCCAAAGAAGTCTCTAGCGTCCAACTTGATCACGCAGATGGTACCACCATAATCTAAGCCCATGTAGCGCTATTAGTCCCTTCACCCTTCATGTTGTTGTTTTTTTTATATTCGATGTTATATTTGGATTTCTTAAAAATTAATATAACTGGAAATAGATATGTCTATCGCAAAAGTTACGGAAATTACTTCTAACTCAACAAAAAGTTTTGATGACGCAATATCAGATGGAATTGCACGTGCTAACAAATCATTGAAAAATGTAACGGGCGCTTGGGTTGCCGATCAAAAAGTTACTGTTGCTGACGGTAAAATCTCTGGCTACCAAGTAAGAATGAAAATTACTTTCATCTTAGAATAAGCACGATCGAATAAAGACTAGACGTACTGTAAACACGGTACGTCTATTAAAGAATCGACAAAATTCAATTTACTATCCCTTGAGCACCATACTCACGGGCCAGCTCCATATCTTTCTCCCCAACGCCACCCATTGCATAAACGGGGATATTAACCCTAGCAGAAAGGCTCTGAAACATCGGCCAGCCAATCACTTTATTGCCACCCGAAGCATTGGTAAGTACAGGACCAACCATAATGAAGTCGAGCTCTAAACGTTGTGCCTTAAAAAGCTCTTCGGCGTTTGAGCACACAGCGGAGACTCTAATAGCAGACGGTTTTTCTTGTACGCTCTGAAGCTCTTCGGCATTTAAGTGAAGATAATAGTCGCTTCTAACCAAAGGTGGTGGTGACTCAAGTAATACTTTCACCTGGTGTGTGGCAGCAGAATCCAACATCCAGTTAATTTCTTCATGGCTTGGTATATAGCTAGAACTTTCACTGTCAAAAGATTGTAAAATCAAGCCATAGCCTGATTTAATATTGGCTGTAAATTGATTTTTAAACTCTTCAGCATCTTTGGCATTCGCCATCACTTTTAAGTGCTTTGGTAAACATGCCGCTTCGACAATGGCCGAGTTGGCCTCTGGAAACTCAAACTCATGGAGATCATTAGTGTCAACCCACTGGATCGGTTGACCTTCTCGACCCTCTGCCTCTCCTGTCCACTGCTGAACCTCATAAACATCGAGATAAATCGCCTTATCGTCGTATTCATGATAAACACTGATTAAACGAGCACTATGTCCGATATCAATACCGATTTCTTCTTTTATTTCTCGGACAAGCGCTGAGCGACGAGACTCTCCTTTTTCAACTTTTCCCCCAGGAAACTCCCACTTGCCACCTTGGTGCTTCCCGGTAGGTCGCTTTGCTATTAATACTTTTCCATCAACATCGCGAATAACTGCCGCTACAACTTCTATTGGCAGCATCGCTTGATCGTCTTCAATAAGCACTTATTTTACTCGCAAGTTTTTCTTGAAATGAGTTAAAGGCACAAAGTCAGCAGCGCAACGAAGCATTGGAATCCAGCGAGCAAGATTATTTGCGGTAAATGGTCTCCCAGCGTGTTCTTTCTCAAAA
>CALKXC010000426.1 GCA_938004025.1 uncultured Leucothrix sp.
TCAATCTCTCCAAGTTCTACCCGCATTCCTCTAATTTTGATCTGATCTTCATGTCGACCAAAATATTCCAGTTCACCGTTCGCACCCCAACGGCCAATATCACCTGTTCTATAAAGCCTACCTGTCGACCACTGAGCTAACTCATGGTTGAAGTCAAATGCTTGTGTCGTTTTTTCATCTGAGTTGATATAACCTAAACCAACCCCAATCCCTGAGACACAGATATCGCCTAAGGTTCCGTACGGGACATAATCATCATTTTGATCAAGGATGTGTATCCGCATATTACAAATTGGCTTACCGATTGGAACAATATTATTCTCAGGGGGCACTTGAAAACGGTGGTGCGTAATATCATCACTACACTCCGTCGGCCCATAAGCATTGACAATCTCAATCTCTGGATAAAGCCCGAACCAACGCTTAACTTGCTCATGCTTTAATGGCTCACCCGTTAATACCATCATCCTTAAGAACATTAGCGGTTTTGTATTTTGACTCAGGTAGTCAAGCACCAGCGAAAAATACGAAGGCACCACTTCTAGTACCGTGACTTTATCTTTATTAATTTGATCAAAGAAACTGGCTATCGATAGCTGTTGATATTTTGAATATACGACCGTTTTCGCTCCACAGTACAAACCAATTAAACCTTGCCATACAGAAATATCAAAAGTCACCGGAGCAGTTTGGGCCATGACATCGTTGGAGGTTAAATCCAAATCGACCACTTTTGACTTTAGGTGATTCGCCATTCCTGAGTGTTCGAGTAGTGCGCCTTTAGGAACACCTGTAGAGCCAGAAGTAAATAGCACATATGCCTTATCGTCCCAGCCAGCGTTTACTGTTAGCTCTCGCACTTTCTCACTATAATCGGGCGTCACTAAAAGCGTTATGTCTGTACCAGACGTGATGTCAGCAAGTAAACCTGCTTGATCTTCAGCACAAATCACTGCCTCCGCTTTTGCTTCCGACAATATTGTACTAATTCTTGCGGGCGGAACGGTGACATCGATAGGTAAATAAATAGCACCCTCAGCCATTATCGCGACTAAACTACAGACCCAATCATTACCTCGAGGGAGTGATACAGCCACCACTTTTTGATGAAACGATTTTAGTTTTAGCTGTTCAATCAGGCCATTCACTCGAGATATAACTTCAAGCCCTGACATTGTTTTATATTGGTCTTCTAATAGGATTTTATTCGCGTTATTTTCAATACTTCTATTGATCACATTAAGCGCTGATTCTTCTTTTAGTTTAATGATCTCGCCACTGCCAATCTGCACGAGTTCCTCGACTTCAGCACTGGATAGCAAACTCTTTTGAAGGAATTGGGCAGAACAATCATCAAGCAATGAATCGATCGCTCCTAAGAAATAGTCTGCAAACCTAGTCATTCTTTGTAAGTCGTAATAGTCAGAATTATAGTAATAATCTATTTGATCGATCTGTTGCGCCTCACTCTTATTACAGCTCACAAGTAACGGAAAATCGACACCAAACTGCTCAGCGTACTGTTGATAAAATTTCGGCACTGATGATTCATTGCGAGTTTTTTCCACGATTTCAAAGGCCGTTTGAAAAAGGGTAATTTGGTTGTTATTTACCCCATCATTTTGCTTAGCATCAATCGCTTTTCTATCTCTTTCTTTTAATTCAGCCTCACAAATGACGATTAAATCCATCCAAGTCATATCTTTTGCAAGCGAAATGTTTACGGCTGAAGTTTCATTGATTGACGAGAATGAGGTTTCGTTAGGACCTGCACCATATTCAAGCAAATTCGGGAGATAACCAACATCAATTTTCATTGAATTATTAATGAAGCTTAGCACTCGGACGGAAGTCGCAAAGAGCATACTTTCTATAGAAAACGAATTGTCTTGAGCAATTTTGGCTAGGCCAGCAATTTGTTGTTTTTGAATTATTATTGAATTGTGAGCCACTTAATAAACCTCTATGAAGATGTAACGGCTGAATATTTTTAGGAAATGATGCGCAGACTTTCGATTAAGCACGACCTTTTATTAATAATCCTGTCCTTAACCCAGGTGAGTCTGCGAATAATAAGAAAAGCTGCTCATTAAGATCTTCTGCCCCACTGGCATAATCGCAAAGGTTGATTAAGGAATCATTTGAATAGCAATGCCCAATCCTTGTAATGTTATTTTGATAGATCTTGTTTTTATCAGCGCCCGCTTCGATTTCTTTTAGCTGAGAAATAGGCTTGAACAAGTTATTAGTAAAAACCATTGATACATCACTCATTGAGTATCCATTATTATTCAATAGTGAATGGTTGAGTTCCATAGCCAATTCAGAGGTGAAATTTGAATCTTCGTACATTGTTTCAACCTCTGAGACAAAACGGGTGTCTACAATGTCATAACCCTTCACATCATGCGTGGTAACAATGCACGCACATGATGAATCACTAAAAATCCCATAGCGCTTAAATCGCTCTGAGCTAGACTTCGTTTTGTCCGCTGCTACTACTAATACCGCCCCCATTCCACTCGAGCTCAGAAGGCCATTTGCTACGCTAATGCCCATTAATAAAGAATCACAGCCATTGGTTTGAATGGTAATTGGGTATGCGTTCTTTAAATTGAGCCTATCTAAAACCGCTTTTTTCTCATCTGACTTTTCTTCACAGCCATTGCTGGAAGCACTGTTGCAAAACACGACTCCGGTGATGTCGGCTCTTTCGAGCGGAGATGCATCTAAGGCTTTCTCTGCAGATTCAATTTCAAATTCTATAATTGACTTCGTAGATTGGAAGTAATCGCCCCATCCCCACAAATCCGGTAATGCAGGTAATTCTGATTCCTCAAATCCTTTTGCCTCTTGGTAATTCTTGCGCTTGTCGCCCAGCACATATTGAACTGAAGTAAGAATATTATTATTTTTTTTATTCATTCATTATCCATTTTGGAAGTATTGCCCACTTTCGGGGGAACGCGAAAACATTTAAACCGGCATGGCTTACCATTCACATACTGATTTATGTCACCCAAGGCATTACCCTAGCCTTAATAATTGTGCCCCATCAGACAGGCTTGGCTGAAATTTGTATATTCCGACTAGCTGCCTATCCATTGGTCTATTCAAAACGTATCTCTCGTAAATCTGCTGGTACGATCACAGAAAATCACAAAAATAATAATAAATCCTGTGTCTGGTTTACTGTCATGGCTATATCCACCCCAACAAGACCTGCTAATGAAAGAAAGCAAACAAGATCGCTTGCTGAAGAAACAGAAAAAGTGCTTCCAAAGAACGATCTTGAAAAAAAACTGGCTTCGATATGGTTAGAATTTTTAACGACTAACGAAATCAGTATCCATTGCGACTTTTTTGCTTTGGGAGGAAGCTCATTATTGGCAGTGGGTATTGTTTCTCGCATAAGCGACGAGTTTGATTTAGATTTACCAGTTCGGGATTTCTTTGCTAATCCAACCATTACCACTCAAGCAAGGCACATTAAACAACTGTTGGATCTCAATACTGTAGAGCAGGAAGAAAAAGACAACCCTGATCAAGAGAGCTTTGATCTTCGCAATCGCCTACCTCTTATAAAACCGGCCTATTTTAATTGTCAAACAGAAAGGCTGTTCGGAATTCATTACAAACCCCGAGCACATCAAAAATTAAAATCACATGCTGTTTTGGTATGTCACCCTCTCGGGCATGAATACGCCCGTTCCTATAGAAACTTGCAGCAGTTTTCACTGCAACTTGCCCGAGCAGGATTCGACACCTTTCGTTTTGATTATGCTGGCACTGGTAACTCTTCAGGGAAACCTGAAGGAGCAGAATCGAACACCTATCTTCAAAACATTAAAACAGCGGCCCAGTACATCCGCCGCCAGAGCCATGCCGAAACTCTTTCAGTTATTGCCGTTAGAATGGGCGCGCCGTTGGTAGTTAAAGCAGATGTTGACGAAATAGAAAATCTTATTTTATGGGACCCCGTTGTTAAGGGTTCAAGCTTCATCAGGTTAATGCATGAATTTCATCATGCAGCATTGAGCAGGTTAGAACGTTACAGAGTAAAGCGACTATCCTCTGATCCACAACAGTTATTCGGTTTTGCAATCAGCAAGTCCCAAGAAGCTAGCTTAAACCGCTTGAAAATACCTGATTTTAAAACGGCCGATCTGACAAGCCTAAACGCCACTAATAGGATACTAGTGACTAGTGAGTCTTATTTAGACAATGAACCCGGGGCAATGGGCCTGACGGAACACTGCCAACACTACTCAACCAATGATGAAATCCAATGGCATGACCGCCTTTATACCGAGAGTGCGTTTTCGTCACCTCAGGCATTCAAGGTCATGATGAATATATTAAAAGGAGAACAATAATAATGGATCAACCACTTGTATTTGGTAAATTTGACCACCTTGTTGGCATAGAAAACATTGTTAAAAGCGACCACTCACTCGCCATGATCATGATGACACCTGGCATGCTGCATAACACTGGGCCTTTCAGAATGCATGTCGATATTGCTCAGAGCCTCGAGAAACAAGGTATTTCATCACTACGTTTTGATCTTTCTGGGATCGGCGAAAGCCTCGGAATTGGCGCATCTGGAAAATCGATTGATAGAGCTGCGTCTGAAGCCAGCGAAGCGATGGATTACCTAACGCAAACTCATGGCATTGAGCAATTTATATTATTCGGTTTATGTAGTGGCGCTGACGACAGTATACAAACAGCACTAAAAGATAAACGTGTTAGAGGCGTTATTACACTGGATGGTGCCGCTTATAAAACGCCGAAATTCTTTCTTAGAGAATCCGTTTTATTGGCCCGTAAAATGCTTAGCGTTAATAAGTGGATGAATAAGCTGAGACGAGCCACAGGGAACGATAAAGCCCCTCCTTCATTAGCAATGGGCACCGATATTCGAGAATTCCCAGAAACAGCTGAGCAAGCTTGCAAAGAATTACAACAGCTTGTGGATTCTGATGTGCGACTACATTTCATTTACACTGGCGGCACAGACTATTACAACTATGCTCGCCAGTTTTACGATATGTTACCTCACATGAAATGGCGAGGTACGGAGTCAACCGTTTATTTTTCACACATGGATCACGTCGTTATGCTGTGCGAAGATCGAAAGCTTTTAGTAAACCATGTCACCGATAAAACCTTAGAAATGTCTGGTGCCATAGCAGCTTAGTTATCCAAACGCTTTAAGAATTCAGGCAGTAACTCAACAGAACCCAGCACAATATCGGCATGATCTTGAATATCCTCTGCTCGAGCTGGGCCTGTTAAAACACCCACACACAGCGCTGCGCCCGCTGCTCTTCCACAATGTAAGTCGTGTGTGCTATCACCTACCATGGCGACCTCTGAGGCGTTTATTCCACATTTTTCAGCAAAGGCTTGCAACATCCCGGGGCCTGGTTTAGCCCCAAAACCACTATCAAAGCCACAAATAAAATCAAACAGTTCCTCTATTGCCGCTTCACTTAGCTGCGTTTTAGCACTAGATTCGAAATCATTAGTTGCACAACCCAGCTTCATGCCTAAGGTTTTTAGTGAGGTGAGCAATTCATGTAAATCACAGACAGGGATGACCGGAAGGTTTTGTAACTTTTCAACACCAATCGCTTCGATTTGTTTGTAATCAAGCGCTGGATGAATGTCAGCCCATGCAAGATTGATTTCGTGTGCAGAGGCATTTACGACCAAAGATCCTGGAGTGAAAGTTTGAGTATCGATATCATAACCACAGCCATCAGCTAATGCTTTCTGCAATTTTAAATCATCCCCACCTAAGGTTTGAATGACGCGATCACACCAGATCTGCCAAGTATTCCCATATTTAAATAAGGTTCCATCTTTATCAAACAACACGCCTTTAATCGTAATACTCATAAACTGGTTCTGCTCAAAATTAACGACATCGCCCAAATCAGACTACACTCCGATCGAATCAACATCAGGAGGAATGAGGACTAATTTGCCAGTAAATTGTTTCCCCAGAAAATCTTTTTGCGCTTGAACAATTTCATTTAATGGGTAAGTAGCCGCTACCGCCGGTTTAATTTCATTGCGCTCGATATAAGCAACCAAATTTTGAAACACCTCTTCATCCTGATACGTACAGCCATAGAAAGTGAGATCTTTCAGATATAACGTTCTGACGTCAAGCTCTACCATAGGCCCTGCGATTGCCCCCGCCGTGGCGTAACGCCCACCACGCTTTAGTACTTCTAACAGTTTTGGCCACTCTGAGCCTGCGACTAGATCCACCACTAGATCAATACTGTCAGCACCGAGCGCGTCAACTATGTCGGCATCACGGGCTAAGACTCTATCTGCACCTAAGGCTTCTACTTGTTCAAATTTCGAAGGACTCGCTAAGGCAATCACTTCAGCGCCTCGTCGTTTAGCAAGCTGTACCGCGGCAGAACCAACCCCACCTGAAGCACCCGTTATCAATACTCGTTCAGCGCCAAGTTTAGAACGGTGCAGCATATTTTCTGCTGTAGAATATGCACAAGGAATGGATGCCAGCTCTGCATCACTCCAACCCGAATCGACCGCATAAACTGCTTGGCTGTGAACAGCAGCGTACTGGGCAAAGCCACCATTCATTTCCGAGCCGAAGGTGTAACATTTAAATGTTTCAGGGTTCTCAAAGTCATCATGCATCGAGCTAACAATCACCCGCTCCCCGAGACGACTTTCACTAACACCCTCACCAACTGCGACGATCGTTCCACAACAGTCTGCACCTTGTATCCTAGGAAACTGAATAGTAGAACCCGACCAGCTCGAATCTTCTTGATTAGCCGTGTCAAATCCTTGGGA
>CALKXC010000427.1 GCA_938004025.1 uncultured Leucothrix sp.
TTGGGTGGATGATTTTTCTTGTTTGCTCAGTGTCAATAACCCAATTGCTGCGGACTTTACCTTAGAAACCTACTTAGAAGCAGCACATATCTGGGTGAGTAAAACCGGTATGGGCGTTGGCGTGGGAATGAATCCTTTGGATGTGCAACATCTTGGCTGGGTGGATGAGGCATTGCGCAGTATCGACAAGCAGCGTCATATCGCAATTTTTACGCGCCATTACCAAGCAGCGATGCTATTAGCAGAGCAAAATGATTTGATCGTAACACTGCCTTCCAAAGCAGCCGAGTTACAGCGCGACAACCCTCGGGTGGTGATCAAGAAACCACCTTTTGAGATTCCGCCGCTTGATTTAACCATGGCATGGAGCGCGCTACTGCAACACAACCCAGCACACCAATGGATGCGCCGGTTTATTGTCGACGTCGCCCGAAGCCTATCTACTTAAAACCGAAAACATCAACGATGGTGATCAATGGATCATCGAAGATGACTCTGGCTGACTAACATCAAGCAGCCTAAAATCATTCAGGGCTTTAATCATTACGGCGTAACCTTGTCCTTCGAGTTCAAGTGATAGCTGCTCAAGTTCTTCCAAGGAAAGTGGGAAATTCCTTGTCGGCTCAACTCTCGTGTCACCCGTACAAAAGAAACGTAGATAGGGGCACTCTGACCACCGTTCGATGACCTCTTCGGTGGATAAATCATAAAATGATTTAAGGTAAATAGAGCCTGAAACTAAGCGCCATTGCTCCTGATGCTGATGGTGTAAAAGCCCAGTAATTTCATCTTCCAGTAATCTCCAATCGATTGCTCCAGACAATCTATAGAAACGATGGTTTTTATCCAACATACGTCCCCCAATATAAAGTTTTTGCATACAGGCCCTTTATTTAGTTAATTATTCAGCCCATATTGCCTACATTTAAATCACTTAAGACCCAACTTTTAACATATAATTAAATTTCTGATATTCTTTCCTAATGACTGCTATCCCAGCTATCTCTTTTAATACGCTGCAAAACAGGTCGAGATTAACAAGCGACATAAGCTTGTCCTTTTAGTGGTTACTTTTAACTTAAATGATCTTCCATACGAGTAAAACCATGATAGACGACAGTTTTTTGTCTAAATGCTTCAGAGGTGACAAATTTCAGAAGTTAATCGTTTTATTTATAGTTTCGTTATTTTTATGCTCGCCTGCTCAGGGAGAATCCCTTCGATTTAGGGTAATCAACTCACAAGACGGCCTACCCCAAAATTCTATTAGGGCCATCGCTCAAGACCAAAATGGCTTGATGTGGTTTGCAACCGAAGATGGGATCGCTCGTTATGATGGGCAAAACCTTAAAACTTATCGTTACGACCCTGGCGTCAAATTCCCACTCAAGGAAAATGTTGCCAACCGTTTAATGCCTGTGGGACAGCAGCTTTGGATTGGCACCCAAGGGGAAGGCGGAGTGGCTGTCTTAGATCAGGCCAAGCAGGCATTCTTCCCAATTAAAGATATTCCAAAAGCACCCAAAGAATTAACCTTAGGCAATGTCGTTTTCTCCTTATACCAAAAAACAAAAAATGAAATATTGGTAGGCTCAGAAAACGGAGTCTTCAGTGTTTCCAAAGATAGCCTAACGGTAACCAAGCAGTTAGTTTCTAAGAGCCAGCTTAAAAATACTCGCAACATTTCAGCTATCTGGGAAGATGCAAAAGATAACCTTTGGATCGCATCAACTGACGGCAAACTGGCGTATCAAACCCCGCAAGGCGAGCTCACTCATATTGCCAATGACGTGAATGGTTTTTTTCGGCATAGGCGTATTCCTTCACTAGGTGATGTACTGGTATCCGGTCTTGGTTTGGTAAAAGTCGACTATGAAAGAAAGCGCCTTGTACCGCTGTTCAAAGAGAGCTTTCTCAACAATATAAAAGTCAGAGACATCGTACAAGCACCAGACGGCAACATTTGGATCGCTACCCGCAGTGGGTTGTTCCGATATAACCCTGCCCAGGATATTGCTTTTCTTGCAGAAAAGAACTCTGAAGATGAAAACTCGCTGCCCACAAATGAGCTTAGTGCGCTGCACATTAGTGACGAAGGGATTTTGTGGATTGGAACCTCTGATAAAGGCGTGCTGTACACCAACATCAAAGGCTTTGGTTTTACCTCGTACTCAGCCAATAATTTAAAAATTGTTTACCCCAAACAAGCGAATCCAGACAAACAAAACAGCTTCAAGAACAATATGATCTGGAGCATCTTCAGGGATAGCCGCGACACGTTGTGGATAGGCCACTCAGAGGGGTTAAGCCGCCAAGATGGCAACGAGGAGACTTATACTAACCTCACTCAGCTTGGCAGTATTGCGAATGGGTTTGACATCAGGGAATCTTGGATGATGTCCACCGCGGAGGCGGGCGGCTACCTTTGGTTTGGGACTTGGGGTGATGGGCTGCTTCGCTATGATCCGAACAGCGAGGCAGTCGTGGTTTATTCCCACAAGGTGGCTGATGCTAGCTACCAGCTCAGTGGAAGTGTTATCCGCCTATTACTGTTCGATAAGAAAAGAAATGTCCTCTGGGTAGGCACCCATTACAACAGCCTCAATCGCATTGACTTATCGACTGGCAAGATTACAAAATTCTTAACGGATCCAAACGATAATCAGTCTTTCCCGCATCACCGAGTTAGAGCGCTTTACTTAGATAAACAGAACCGCCTTTGGGTTGGCTCTGGTAATGGGATGGCGTTATTTGATGATGCGACTCAACGCTTCAAACGCGTAAAAAAATACTCTGACGATGAAGCCACGACCGACATTCGAGGTATTTTCCAAACCGATGAAAATACCATTTGGTCTAGCTCAGGCTATGGCCTAAATCGTATTGATATCAACTCGCTGCAAGTCGAAAAAAAGTACTTGGAAAAGGATGGTCTTACCCGCTCAAGTATCTACGGCATTATTAATGACGAACAGGGTAATTTCTGGATGCCGACCATACGCGGACTCACTCAGTTCAACCCTAAACTGCAAACATTTAAACGCTTTTTCTTGGGGCACAATCTGCAATCTAATGAGTTCAACTTTAATGCCTCGTTTAAAGAAAAAGATGGCTCTATAATCGTCGGCGGCGTTGGAGGCATTACGCGTTTCAATCCATCTGAAGTTCAAACAAATGTGTCGAACTACAAACCGGTTTTGCTAGGCGTAAAAAGTGTTGATAACAATCTACAGGAACAGCAGGTTCTGGGGATTACCACCCAAACACTGGCCGGCGAAAACAGTTTTTCTTTAGCCTCTAACCAACGCTCCATCATCATCGACTTCACAATACCGGAATATATCTTTGCTGAAGACCTCAAGTACGAATATCACCTTCAGAGCTCCAAAGACAGGTGGCTTCCGGCAACACCGCGTGATACTCCCATAAGGTATACCAATCTAAAGGCGGGTAAACACACCTTTCAAGTACGCAAAGTGAGTATGGATCCTGAGCAATTTGAACCGCTAACGATCAACTTTACGATTGATAAATATTATTGGGAAGAATATTGGTTTTTGGCGCTCATGCTAGCAACACTGGCCTTAGCCAGCTTCTATGTGCTCCGCTTGTTTTCAGCTTACAAAATAGAAAAACAAATCTCTCAGGAGCGTTCTCAGCTGTACAGCATGGTTGTGCATGACTTAGGGCCTGCTTTAAACAGAAGTAGCGGTGACCTTAAGACGCTGAAAAGCTTCCGCAGTGACCAACCACCCGAGTTTATGGCACTAGTGAAAGATCTTGAATCAGACAATCAATACTCCCTATCATTCATTAACCAATTGCGATCGCTGAGCACCGTTGAAGGTTTTAACGAAAAGAATAAAAACTCGTTTTTGTTGGAAGATATTGTAGATGAATCAATTAATAGTTTTAGAGAACAAAAGAATAGGATTGAAGTTAAGAATATCCCTGACTGTACTGTTCTTGCCTACGAAAACAGTATCGAATTCATTATCAAAAATTTGATTTCAAACGCACTTCAATACTCCGAACCGGACACCTCAGTTAGCGTTGAAATTGCTCAGATTGATGATAAATCCATAATAATCACCGTTGCAGATAAGGGAGTGGGCATTAGCGAAACATTCAAAAAGAGTGTGTTCAAACCCTATGAACGTGGTGATTACTACAAGACAGAAGGCTTAGGCATTGGTTTAACCTTAATTAAGAGCATTACTCAACGGTATCAGGGCGATATCACGATTCGAAACAACCAGCCCCAAGGAACCATCATGCAAGTGACATTACGAGGGGTGGTCGTTGCAGAATAATAGATACCAATTGCTCATTGTCGACGACGATGAGCTGCAGTTAAAAAAATACACCGCTTTGTTTAAGGAGGATTTTGACTGCTTCACAGCAGTTAGCGGTGAGATTGCGCTTGAGATCTTTGCACAGGAAAAGCCGCATGCCATCCTTTGTGACGTTAAAATGCCTGGAGGGATGTCAGGCTTCGACTTGTGCCAAAAGATCAAGTCTGTGTCACCTCAAACCCTCATTATCCTTGTCTCGTCTTATAATAATTCGGCATCGCGGATTGCGGGTTACGAGTCACGTGCTGATGAATATCTCAATAAGATGACCAGTGATAAAGAGATCTATCTGAAAGTTCGAAATCTTGTTTATACCCAACAACGTGCCCCTGCCTACTTCCCTGACACATCAATCGAGCCTGTCGTAGTCAGTTCCTTTGAGGACGATGTGACAGCGATTATTTGTGATCATTATGAAACGCCGTTGCATTTGCGAACTGCGGCAAAAATAGATTTAGAGACTGTCGCAAAAAAACTCAATAAGAGCAGCCGAACCTTGCAAAGAGATTTCGCACGAGAAATCAGCTCTACTTTTCGAGACTTTCACAATCAAATTCGAATCGGGATAGCAGCTAAGCTACTTATTAATAGTCATAAGTCTATCAGTGAGATTTCAGAGACGTTGTGCTTTTCTACTCCTTCAGTCTTCAGTCAACAATTCAAACTAGCTTATGGAATGACGCCTAGTAAATACCGGCACAATTACCTAGATGAAAAAGCGTAATTTCACGCCCACCTTTAAATCTGACAATGGTTAATCAAGCGCTGCATAAATCCATCGCACTCAACGAGCTGCTGGCGATGAATAAATTCATTCGGCTTGTGCGCTTGTTCAATACTGCCGGGGCCACAGACCACACAGTTCATATCTAAGTGCTCTTGGAACAATCCCCCTTCGGTTCCAAAACTGACTTTTTCACCACTGCAAGCGTGTTTAGTCAACGAGGAGACTAACTCGACACATTCAGAATCTTCATGGGTATGCATACCGGGGTAAGCCGATAGCGTTGTAAAACTAATATCACTTTCGTCATTTACTGCGCGCATTTCTGGAAGGACTTCTTGATAAGCATAGTCAGTAATATCTTTAAGCATGGCTTCCACATCATGCTGTGGCAGATGGCGTATTTCAAACACAAACTCGCAGGTTCTCGGCACGATATTAATCACCGTACCACCACTAATGACACCGGTTTGAAACGTCGAATGATCAACTGAATACCCAGAATCAGTCTGGCCTCGCTCAACCAATTTTTGATTCATGCGTTGGATAAAAAGGATAAGCTTTGCAGCATGCTCAATCGCATTTACACCGTCATCTAGATACGCGGAGTGACAGGAGAAACCGGTAAATTCAACTCGAAAAGTTCGCTTACCTTTATGGCCAACAATACTCTGCATGAGGGTCGGCTCACCAATCACACCCAGTTTTGGTTTTACTTCCATCAGCTTGAGCTTTTCCACCATGTCTCTAGCGCCCACACAGCCAATTTCTTCATCGTACGAAAACGCTAAATGAAGCGGAGTCTGTAAGCGATTGCTCACCATATTCGGTACTGCGGCTAAGCTTGCAGCGATAAAGCCTTTCATATCACTGCTGCCGCGACCATAAAGAATGCCGTCACGGTCGGTGATTTTATACGG
>CALKXC010000428.1 GCA_938004025.1 uncultured Leucothrix sp.
GATCCAGAAAAAGTGAGCGCTGGAGATAGCTTACGTTTTGCACTTGAAGATGTCGTTGAAGAGTCTCTCGAGCAAGAGCTATGGGATGAGATGGAATTAGAGCAAGAAACAACCCAACTAACCCCTCAAAACACCACGGAAGGTGAAATCTATGAAAGCGAGTCTTTATAAGATAATTAAATTATTAACCGTATTATTATTTAGCAGTTTCTTTTTGCAGCCCCTGACAGCATCGGCTGAAAATAAAGTTGGCATTACTAAAAACATCAAAAGCTTAGACATAAAGTACGCCGGTAAAACGGTCACGATAGAACGTAACCAAGATACTAATAATAAGCTGAGCAACAGCTTTGCCAAAACCTCTCGAGTTTGTCCTCCCTTTTGTGTGCAGCCGATGCAGATCCATCCTGAAGTTAAAACGGTCGGTGAGATTGAGTTATTAAACTTTTTGGATGAAGAGGTAAAACAAAATGAAGGTTTGTTGATCGATGCCAGGCTGCCGGATTGGTTTGAGAAAGGAACCATCCCCGGATCAATTAATATTCCCTTTAGCATTTTAGATGCTGGTATTGAAAGCGGTCATGCCAAACGGATCATTACGCTACTTGGCGCCAGTGAGAGTGACGATCAATGGGACTTTGGCAATGTTCAATCCTTATTGCTTTTCTGTAACGGACCTTGGTGTGGCCAGTCTGCAAGAGCCATCAATAATCTCATTAAAATGGGCTATCCAGCTGAGAAATTATTTTGGTACCGAGGCGGTATGCAGTCTTGGCAGTCTTTAGGATTAACTGTCGTTACCCCAAAATAATCAAGGAGTCAGATATGCGAGTTTTAAACCATCCTCCCATGTTTTTATCGGCCTTGATTGTACTGTTTAGCCAGTCAATATCAGCCGCGGCGTTAGATAAAAATATGAAAAATATTTTGCTTGAAGAAGCTGCTGAAACCAATATGGGTAAAGGTGTGACGATAAAAGACACGACAGCTGATCCTTCGATCATTCCTAATGTGGGGGCAGATTATGATGCATTGGAAGCCAGTATCACTAGTCAAATTAAGCAGGCGTTGGGTAATGACAAAGCACCTAGCGACTCAACCCAAAGCTTACAAAACCAGCTGGAATTAGATCTTGAGAAAGTAGTTTCTTCTGCTTTACTACAAGGTAATAAATTAGATGATATTAGGAATGCCGTGGCTGCAGCAATGAGCGATATTAAAGCGACAGATGCTGCTGAAAGCGAAATCCCCGTTGATAAGATTCAATCGGCTGAACTTGCGTTAAAAGAGATTGTTTCTGAAGAAGTTGTTTCTGAAGAAGTTGAAACAGTAGAGACTAAAGCCGTTTTACCTAAAAGCACTATGTCAGCAGTAGACTCGATCTTAGCAGCGATGTCTAAAACCACTGTTGAAGCGAATAAGCCTACTCAGGCTCAGGTACAAGTTGCAAAAACACCAGAAGTTAAACCAACTCAAGTTGATATATCTTCAAAACCAGCACCTATTGAAGTGGCTTCGCCAGTGAAGGTAGAAATTGTAAAAAATACAGTTGAAGAAGCCGCAGAGGTTTCAAAGCCTAAACTAGTTGCCCTCGAAACCACGACGGTGGGTGAGGGTGAAACACTTTTCAAAGTGGCTAAGCGCGTTTACGGAAGCGGTAAGAAATACCTCGCTTTATATGAAGCCAATAAGGACACAATCAAAAACCCTGATATCATTTTTGTTGGCCAAGTGTTGAAAGTGCCAAGATGATTCCTTGCAGTATTAGTTTTTTCTTGACCTTAATCCCAGCTTTAATTATTGTCGGGTCATCTACACAACAAACTGTTAAATGTTAATGAACCTAGCGCACAACATTCTATCTATCAATCTCGCCAAGCTTCTGCTCGTGGTGGGTATTGTGGTGTCTGTCGTGGTGGTCAATAATACTACGCCGTAGCGGTTTGTTAGAGAGAAAATTCTAAAAACCCTTCGGCGAAAGTCGAAGGGTTTTTTTTTGCCGAAATTTTTATTTAGTACAGAAAAGAGATGTGAGAGAAATCATGAACGAGCCAGCCAGTAGTACCGCCAACAACCCAACACCTGAGGCCGCACAGCAATTATCGGGATCCCAACTAATCATTAAGCTTTTGGAGCGCCAAGGCATTACGCACATCGCGGGTGTACCGGGTGGTGCAGCGTTACCGCTTTATGACTCATTAGTGGGAAGCAGCATCAAGCACGTCCTTGCACGACATGAACAAGGTGCGGGTTTTATTGCTCAGGGTATGGCGAGAGTTTCTGGTGAAGCACAGGTTTGTTTCGCAAGTTCAGGGCCGGGCGCGAGTAACCTTATTACTGCGGTGGCTGATGCGCGTTTGGACTCTATCCCGCTTATCGCGATTACTGGTCAGGTGCCACAGCAAATGATTGGTACCGATGCTTTTCAAGAGATTGATACTTTCGGTTTGATGCTGCCGATTACTAAACACAACTGGTTAGTTCGCTCAGCAGAAGAGTTGCTAACCGTCATACCTGAAGCGTTTCGCATCGCGTTATCAGGCCGTCCAGGGCCAGTATCTATTGATGTTCCAAAGGATGTTCAAAACCAGTTAGTTGATATTACTGAGTGGCCAGAGCCTGGTGTCGCTGAAGCAACGCCAGAGTTTGATGAGGATGCGGTTGAAGCGATGCTGGTGAAGATTCGCGAATCGCATAAGCCATTACTAATGATCGGCGGCGGTATTGTTTATTC
>CALKXC010000429.1 GCA_938004025.1 uncultured Leucothrix sp.
AATTTCCGTAGCAGATTTAATACCTGAGCCTGTACCGCCACATCCAACGCAGAAACAGGCTCATCACAAATAATCAATTCTGGCTGTGTAGCAAGTGCTCGTGCAATGCCAATCCGCTGACGCTGGCCACCTGAGAACTGATGTGGAAAAAGACTTTGCTGCTCTTTACGCAAACCTACTTCAGTAAACAATCGATCAACCGTAGCCTGCTTTTCTTGCTCACTTAAGGTCGTCAAACTATCCAATGGCTCACGTACAACTGCGCCTGCCCTTAAACGAGGATTAAGGCTGGAATATGGATCTTGGAATATAAACTGTACTTTGGTTCGCGCCTGACGCAGTGCTTCACCTTCAAGCTCTAGAAAGTTCTCACCTGCAAGATCAACTTTACCCGCCGAGGCATTCACTAAGCGCGAAATAGCTAAAGCCGTGGTAGTTTTACCCGAGCCACTTTCGCCAACGATTGCGAGCGTTTCTCCGCGTTTCACTTCAAAGGAAACATTATCAACAGCATAGAGATAGGACTTTTTAGCAAACATCCCTCCTCGCTTTACTGCAAAGCGGACGGTGAGATTATCAACCTTAAGTAAAGGTTTATTCTCCGGTGACATTACACATCCTCCGCTTGCCAACAGGCCGATAATTGACCGTTAGCAAAGGCAACTTCCGATGGGCGCTCAGCAAGACATTGATCGTTTGCACGGTCACAGCGGGATGCAAATAAACAAGCGTTTTGACCAAAATCTTTCAAAGCCGGAACGATGCCGCCAATTTCAGCAAGCGGTGGTCGCTCTTCGGTCAACTCAGCTAACAAGTGCGGCACGCAGGTAATCAAACCTTTTGTGTAAGGATGATGAGGATGATCAATCACCTGCTGCACCGGGCCAGTTTCTGCCATACGGCCGGCGTACATCACGATCATGCGCTCTGCCATTTCAGCAACCGCGCCCATGTCGTGGGTAATCAATATAATCGCGGTGCCAAACTCACGACCAAGGTCACGCATCAAATCGAATATTTGCGCTTGTACCGTCACATCTAATGCAGTGGTTGGTTCATCAGCGATTAGTATTTTAGGTTCGCACGCCAGCGCTATCGCAATCATTACACGCTGACGTTGCCCACCCGATAATTGATGCGGATAATCTTTCACCCGATTCTTAGGATTAGGAATACGCACAGCGTCCAACAGCTCAATCGCCCGGTTCCAAGCATCTTCCTTATTCATGCCTCGATGGCGTCGCAACACCTCAGCGATTTGCTCACCAATTGTGAAAACAGGATTTAACGAGGTCATCGGCTCCTGAAAAATCATGGAGATATCGTTGCCACGAATTTCATTGAGTCGATCTGCTGAAGCCTGTGCCAGATCTTCACCATTAAACATTATTCGTCCAGCAGCCACACGCCCTACTTTCTCTGGCAGCAATCCCATTAATGCAAGAGCAGTCATGGATTTACCACAGCCAGACTCACCCACAAAACTTAGCGTTTCACCCGCATTAAGCTCTAAGGAAAGGTCATCGATTACCGGCGCTATACCATCACGAGTGGTTAATTCAATCCGTAGATTTTCAACTTTAAGCAGCGCAGTCATTAGCGTTTTCTCAGCTTTGGGTTAAGCGCATCGTTCAGGCCATCACCAACCAATGATATTGCTAGCACCGTGACGAAAATAGCGATTCCTGGAATGGTGACGGTGTAGCTTGAATCCAGAATGTATTGTCGGTTAGAGCCGATTATCTGCCCCCAACTCACCACATTAGGATCAGTCAAACCTAAGAAGCTTAAACCCGCCTCAAACAAAATCGCCGATCCCACCATCAATGCGGCTTGTACGATAATAGGCGGCAAAGCGTTAGGCAAAATAACCCGGCTCATAATTTTCCAGTCTGACACGCCCGAAGAGCGAGCCGCAGTGACGTATTCTAGCTCTCGAATCCTTAAGAATTCAGCTCGAGTAATACGCGCGACGGGGGGCCAACTTACGATACCAATCGCTAACGTAATCATCGGCAAGGTCGCCCCAAACAGGGCCACGATAACCATGGAGAAAAGCAAGGTTGGTAATACCTGAAAAAACTCGGTCAGACGCATCAATAGCTCTTCGACCCAACCTTTATAAAATCCTGCAAGTGCTCCCACCGTGATACCAATCACCACGGTTATTAAGGCTGCCGCTAAACCGATAGCGATGGATACGCGTGCGCCATAAATCAGCATCGTTAGCAAGTCTCGACCTAAGTAATCGGTTCCAAAGACGTAGCCATCTTCACCTGGAGGAGTAAAAGGTGCCCACACCATTTCAAATGGGTCGCCAGGGTAAACAAACGGTCCTGCGACACCGGCAATCAGTACTAACAATAAAACGAACAGTGCCAGCATTGCAGCATGATCACGACGGAACATACCCCAAGCTTCTGACATTGGGTGTTGTGCGGCGTCGATAATATCTTGAGTCGTCTCAGTCTTTTGTAAATTACCACTCATTGTTTACCTCCCACGCGAGGGTCAACAAGACGTAAAGCCAGATCGGTCAATAAATTTCCAATCACTACCACCAGTGCTGAGAAGAATAAAATCCCCAGTATCGTGGGGGTATCGCGAGCAATGATGGATTGGAAAGCTAAGGTTCCAAGTCCAGGCCAGCTGTAAACCGCCTCGACAAGCACCGCTCCTGAAATCACTGCTGAGAACTGTAATCCTGCCAAGGTAATAACTGGTGAAACCGCGTTTTTAAGAGCATGTTTATAAACCACTTGCCGAGTACTTAAGCCCTTTGCTTTTGCGGTTCGTACATAATCTGAGCCCAGTACTTCAAGCATTGCAGTTCGGCAAAGCCTTGAATACAGCGCTAAATAAATTGAGCAGAGAGTTAAAATGGGTAGAACGGAATGGTGAGCAATATCAACGAAGTGTGCCCAACCTCCCCCTTCAACAGTGACATCCTGCATTCCACTGGTTGGGAACCAGCCGAGATGCAAGGAAAATGCTAATAGGAACAGTATGCCTGTCCAAAATACGGGGGCGGCATAACCAAATAAAGCGAGACCAGTCACCAAATGACTGATAATGCCGTTGGGGTTTCGCGCCGATATC
>CALKXC010000430.1 GCA_938004025.1 uncultured Leucothrix sp.
GTCTTACGGGAATATATCGCCAGTCCAGACTATTACCGTCAAGTGTTCGTGCGCCCCATACTAAAACCCCCATACCAGGGAACATGCGAATGGCATTAACTGATTTTCCAGATATGGCGTCTACGTTAAGGTTCTCCTGCATTTCATGATTTATATTGAAGGTTATGTCTGAGACACCGACTATTGATACATTGGCTGGAGCTTTCCAAACGCCTTGCTGAGAATCAACCGTTGTGTAGACTCCTGCCATGCCACCACTTGGAGGAAGCACATTTGCGTGCTCTAGCATATGTTTGTTTATTTCTAGGTAAGTGCGGCTAGTGACCATTAAAGCATTGTGATTCTGCGAATTACTTAAGAGATTGCCATTTAGGTTTTGAATATTGTTTAAAATGGTTCCTGCTGCAGGGTTCGGGTCAGTTGGAGGATTTAGCAGTTTTTCTAATGCTTCAATATCACCGCCAAACAGATTGGTATAATCAAGTTCACTATCTTGCAAAACCGTCGTATTAATAAAGGGGTAATAACTCGCACCGTATGATAATCCTGTTTCCCCGGTGTTATTTCTGAAGGTTGCAATATCTTCTTTGAATGAATTAGCGTATGGATTACGGCCCCCAATGATGTCAAAAATACACATTGCTGTTTGCATTTCAGATGCTTGTAACAACATGGACTTCATCAAAGTCGCATTGTCATCCACACTAAGTAAGGTGGCTTCTGGGCAGATATATAAAGTAGGTTCGGCTTCTTTTTTTAATAACGCTAAGCCGTGCTGAAGTTCAGCAAGCGAGACGTTAGCATTGATTAGTTGATCGTTGAGACTGGCTTGAGGTTTCTTTGATGGCTCACCATAAGTGCCGACAGACACTATGTAAGCATCGCCTCCACCGTTTTGGTAGAACAAGCGGATGCTGTTGTAAAAATAATAAATAGTGTCAGGATCTGGATGAACAGAGTAATGCTTTCCCGAGATTTCAAAAGAGTCACTGGATAGAGGTTGCTGTTTATCTTCAACTAAATAGTATTGAGGAGAATACTGTTGAGTAGGATCAGCCGGTGCAGGCGGATCTGGAAAACCATACATCTCCAAAAACTCAGAGAAGGAGGTGATCCTTTGAGGTTTATTAAATAATGATTTGCCTCTGTACTTCGCTTGCGGTGTGTAGCCGATAAAAGCGGGTACAGAGGTTGCTACAGGAACGACCGAGTTTGGGAAGGCATTCACCTCATCTATATAAACACCTGGCGTTTTTAGGTTTATGGCTGACATCCCTTTCTCCAAAGTTGATTTTATAGTGAGTTTCAACATTGAGTATAGGAAAGAAAACGCAAGTTTGTGGGAGATCTAGTTGCTAAGGTTTTGTTTGAGTTGTTCTTTTTCGATGCCTAATCGACGCTCTCGTAAAAATGTATACAAGCCCGTTCCAATAATGATGACGGAACCCAGCAGGCTCAAATTATCAAGGCGTTCCCCGAAAATAATCATACCCGTGGTGAGGGAAAATAGCAGTCTCGTATAGCGAAACGGCGCCACGATTGAGGCATCGCCCACGCGCATTGCGGAGACAATAGCGTAGTATCCCGCTATTCCGAACACGATTGCGCCAGCAAACAGACTGCTGTTTTTTGCAGAGACTAGAATAAGGCTATCTGAAGTAAATATTAGCAGCGTTGATGAGACCACGATCGCTGCTAGAAACGCTTGTAGCGAGATGATTGAAGAAGACACATATTCAGGAATCACACGCGTAACCAGGTCTCGAAGCACTACGCCCAGTACGGCGATGATGACCCAAATAACTGACGGGTCAAATCCATCCACCCCGGGCTTAATGATCAACATAACCCCTATAAAACCGAGCCCTATGGCAAGCCATCTACGCCAGCCAACTTGCTCACCTAAAAAAAGTGCAGCGCCCATGGTAATGGCTAGGGGTGTCACCTGAAACACGGCGGCCACGGTAGAAAGCGGCATCAGTGATAGGGCTTTAACGAAGGCAACCGCGGCAATGGCTTCACCTAGCATGCGAGCGATGGTCGCTTTCGTCCAAACGTCAGCCTTTAAGAACTTATGGCCTTTTCTGAGATTGACCGCAGTGAAGAATACCGACCCAAACACACCAGAGGTCATTAAGATTTGAGCGGTTGAGAACGTGCTAGACAGCTGCTTTATGAAAACGTCTTCCAGCGTAAAGCCCAGCATGGCGGCAAGCATGAGGAGTATGCCGGTACGGTTATTCATTGGTGTTACTCAGCATAGTCTTCTCAAAATTATTGCGGCCCATCGCGGATTATGGACTAGTTAAGCGTTGCGAGATATGGCTTTATCTGCTGGAATGGAGGCACCCGAGGAGCGCTTATGTTTACGATGACCAATGAAGAAGTAGCGAATTATCACCGAGATGGTGTGATCATTCCTTCAGCGCCTCTAGGCCAAAGCACGTTGGCTGAGATGCAAGAAAACCTAGATCGCTTTCTTTGGGTCTATGACGGCGATGCGGATTTTGTTCCTGATGTGCTGAAGCACGATGAAAGTTGGCTTAAGTACGCAAGCAGCCCCGAGATTCTGGAGCCGCTGCGGCAAATATTGGGTAAAGACATTATCCTTTGGAGCTCTGCACTGTTTAGCAAATCAGCAGTTGGTGGCAAGTCTACCCCTTGGCATCAGGATGGTGAGTACTGGCCAATCCGCCCATTAGCAACCGTTTCTGCTTGGATAGCGCTAGATGATGTGGATACAGAAAACGGCTGCCTTCGAGT
>CALKXC010000431.1 GCA_938004025.1 uncultured Leucothrix sp.
CTGCTTCTCAGATTTTGAAGTGACGTGAAAACACAAACCCATACAATAATACATAGGTCACGTGAACAATGACAAATACACCATTAAATGCAGACTCCCTATCTGAGGCCACAGATCAAGCAGTTTCTGATTATCTTGCTCTTTTAGGCGATCATGACGCGACAAACTTATATAGACAAGTTGTGGACGAGGTTGAACGCCCTCTTCTAGAAGTCATCATGAAACACACTCGCGGCAACCAATCAAAAGCTGCAATGTGTCTCGGCATGAACAGAGCGACACTCAGATCAAAGCTCAAGCGCCACGGACTACTTTAATCCAAGCCAAGATCTTCAGTAAAGTGCAACTTTTCTTTGTAAAAGTTGCACTTTACACTTTATAAATAAGCACGTTAGCACTGACCGCTACGCCCTCTTTATTTCCAACAAAACCCAAGCCCTCCGTAGTCGTTGCTTTTATTCCTACTCGGCTAATATTGACGCCTAAGTCTTGAGCTATATTAGATCGCATAGGCTCGATAAACTTAGCCATTCTTGGCGATTCTGCCATGATGACAGAGTCAAGATTTTGCAAGTGAAAACCTTTATCTTTTATCAAGCTATATACATGTCGAAGCAACACTCTACTATCGATATTTTCAAACTCAGATGATGTATCTGGGAAATGTTTCCCAATATCCCCCAAAGCAAGTGCGCCTAGTAAGGCATCACATATTGCATGCAATAAAACATCCCCATCGGAGTGGGCCATAAACGCTTTATTATGAGGGATTTTAACTCCTCCAAGTACAAGATGATCACCTTCTGTAAACGCATGAACATCGTGACCTAAACCTATCCTATAATCCATTTCACCCCCCTGATTCTTTAAGCAAAAATTCAATTATTTTCAAATCAGCTGAAGTCGTCAGTTTGATATTATCGGATGATCCTTCAACCAGATGAACTTTTTTCTTAGCATGCTCCATCGCCGAAGCTTCATCTGTGATGACAATCTTGTCTTCTATCGCAAGATTTAACGCTTCACACAAGGTGCCGAGCTGAAATAGCTGAGGGGTCTGGGCTTGCCAAAGATACTCACGCGACGGTGTTCCCAAAACAGAATGACTTTTATCCGACAGCTTCAAAGTATCTCTCACTGGACTCGCAAGTATTGCTCCTGAGCTGTTTAAATTGCTTCTTGCAGCAATTAACTGCAATAAGTCTTTTTTACGTACACAAGGCCTAGCAGCGTCATGAACCATAACCCACTGAGAATAGTCTAGTTTTTCAGTATTTAATAAATAATCAAGACCCTTTAAAACGGTCTCTGAGCGCTCACTTCCACCGATTGTGAATAATAATGGAATGCCCGTTGTTTGTGCTTGTTCAAGCAGATGACTTGCTAAAGTATCCCAATATGGGTCTGTTGCACTAACGACAACTAATATCCCTTCAACATTTGGGAGCCCATAAAATTTATTAATTGCATGTTCAATAATTGTTTTGTCGTCAATTTTCAGATATTGCTTGGGTATATCAGCATTCATCCTTGAGCCAACACCTGCAGCGGGTATGACTACCCAAACACTCTCCCCACTTTTTTCAGGTCTTACTGAGATGGCAGCAACTCCCTAACGGTTTCAGTATCATTAGCTGCCTTGACCTTGGGTAACGGTTGTTGCTCATCTCGCGTATCAAGAATCACTTCATAAAATGTCTCTTGGCTTCGGATCATGCCTAACTCACTTCGAGCGCGCTCTTCAACCGCATCATTTCCTGACTGAGCATCTTCTAACTCAGCTCGAATCTGACGATTAAGATCAGTTTGTTTTTCGTTTGAAGCCTTAATTTCAGCAATTTCTTTTTCAAGCTGCCACTTTGCAGGATAGCTGCCATGACCCACCCACAGGCTTGCGATTAAAATTACAAGCAAAAGGGCCATAACAGCTATCAAGTATTTCATGGATTTATATCCTTATAAGAATCCCGGGAGCAATCAGCCGAGGTGACGAAAGGCGGAGGCCCCTGCGTAACTGGCATTGCTTCCTAGCGCCTGTTCAATTCTCAATAATTGATTATATTTTGCAATTCTATCGGAACGAGACAGTGAGCCTGTTTTAATTTGTCCGGCATTGGTAGCAACCGCTAAGTCGGCAATTGTAACATCTTCTGTTTCACCAGATCGATGAGAAATTACAGACGTATAGCCGCTATCATGGGCCATCCGGATTGCTTGCAATGTTTCACTAAGGGTACCAATTTGGTTTAACTTAATCAAAATTGAGTTAGCAATATCTTTATCGATACCTTCTTTAAAAATTTTAGGGTTGGTCACAAATAAATCATCACCCACTAGTTGAACTTTGTCGCCCAGGCGTTCTGTTAGTAATTTCCAACCATCCCAATCACCCTCATCCATACCGTCCTCGATACTAATGATAGGATATTTCTCTACCCAGTCTGCAAGAAAATCAACCATCTCGGAGGCATCAAATGATCTTCCTTCTGAGCTAAATACATATTTACCGTCTTTATAATACTCTGAGCTAGCGCAATCTAAGCCAAGAAAAACATCTTTACCGGCTTCATAACCTGCTCTCTCAATTGCTTCAAGAATCACTTCAATAGCGGCTTCGTTTGAGGACAAATTTGGAGCAAAACCACCTTCATCACCCACTGCAGTGCTCATACCTTGCTCAGAAAGCACTTGCTTTAAAGTATGAAATATTTCAGCACCACACCTTACGGCTTCAGCCAAACTTGAAGCCCCAACGGGCAATATCATAAATTCCTGCATATCTACACTGTTATCAGCATGAGAACCACCATTGATGATATTCATCATTGGAACAGGCATTTTATATTGAGCTTCACCACCTAGGTATTGATAAAGACCAACACCAGCATCATTCGCCGCGGCGTGAGCTGTCGCCATAGAAGCGGCCAATAGAGCATTGGCGCCAAGACGCTCCTTGTTTTCAGTACCATCAAGCGCTATCAATTTTTCATCTAGTGCTGCTTGATCCGTTGCTTCCATACCCACGATAGCGCCAGCGATTTCACTGTTTACATTTTCAACTGCAGTTTGAACGCCTTTGCCAAGGTATCTTGAACCACCATCACGGAGCTCAATTGCTTCTCTTACCCCCGTCGATGCACCAGACGGAACCGCGGCTCTACCCACCACCCCATTAGATAGAGTTACGTCCGCTTCAACAGTGGGGTTTCCGCGAGAATCAATAATTTCACGAGCAATAATGCTTGCTATCTTAGACATTTAAAATCACCAAATTAAAGTTGTAAGTGTTAACAAATGAAGTGCATTTCCTACACTTCATAATTTTAGAGAGTGTTTAACTATTTTTAGATTTTTGAAACACCAATGCAGCATTTATGTAGCCGGTAAACAATGCATGCCCTTCACGAGGTCTCGAAGTAAACTCAGGATGGAATTGACATCCCATAAACCATGGATGCCCCTTAAGCTCCACCATCTCAACCAACGTGCCATCCTCTGATAAGCCAGATAAAACCAAACCTTTCTTCTCTAGGACTTCACGATAGTTATTATTGAATTCATAACGGTGGCGATGGCGTTCAACTACAGAGTCACTTCCATATGTTTTTGCAGCCAATGAGCCTTTTTTCAGTTTACAACGCTGGCCACCTAAACGCATTGTACCTCCTAAGTCAGAATCACTACTGCGGGTTTCAATTTCGCCAGACTCATCTTTCCACTCAGTGATTAAACCAATAACGGGTTCCATCGTATCTGAGACAAATTCAGTACTGTGAGCATTTGGCAAACCGGCACAGTGCCGTGCATATTCAATGACGGCTACCTGCATTCCTAAGCAAATACCAAGGTATGGGATATTATTTTCGCGCGCATATTTAACCGCACTAATTTTCCCTTCAACTCCTCGGATACCAAACCCACCGGGAACCAAAATCGCATCCACACCAGCCAACTGCTCAAGCCCGTCTGATTCAAGCTTCTCAGAATCAATGTAAATAATGCGAACTCGTGCATTATTTTGAATTCCAGCATGTGTGAGCGCTTCATTAAGTGATTTATAAGATTCCGTTAAATCGACGTACTTACCCACCATTGCAATGGTAACTTCTGCTTCTGGAAATTCCATTGCATTAATGACGGTACGCCAGTCGGTTAAATCAGCTTCTGGAAGGTCTGTCAGTCCAAGCTTTCTAGCTACAATCTGGTCAAGCTTCTGCGCATGATACCAAAGCGGAATCTTGTAAATATTATCCAGATCCATTGCTGAGATTACAGCTTCCTCAGGTACATTCGTAAACAGCGCAATTTTACGACACTCATGATCCGGAATTTTCTTTTCACTTCTGCACAGCAAAACATCCGGTTGAATTCCGATAGAACGCAGCTCTTTAACAGAATGTTGAGTCGGTTTGGTCTTAAGCTCACCCGCAGCAGCAAGATAAGGCACCAGGGTAAGATGCATAAACAATGCTTTATCGCCCTCTTCTACTCTTAGTTGGCGAATAGCTTCTAAGAAAGGTAAAGATTCAATATCACCTACCGTTCCACCAATCTCGACAATTGCAATATCAGCGTCCACAGCAGCGGCACGCACACAACGTTTAATCTCATCAGTTATATGAGGAATAACCTGAACCGTTGCGCCAAGGTACTCCCCCTGACGCTCTTTACGAATGACTTCACTGTAGATGCGACCCGTCGTGAAGTTATTTAATTTTGATGCCTTAAAACCAACAAACCGCTCATAATGCCCAAGATCCAGATCAGTTTCTGCACCGTCATCAGTAACAAATACCTCACCATGCTGAAAAGGGCTCATAGTGCCTGGATCAACATTTATGTAAGGGTCAAGCTTCATCATTGTGACGTTTAAGCCACGCGCTTCTAAGATAGAACCAAGAGAGGCTCCTGCGATTCCTTTACCCAGAGAAGAAACAACACCACCTGTGACGAAAATAAAACGCGCCATGCAAAATACCCTAATGATTCAAATATATGACTAAATAGTGGCCGCACGGTGACGACACATCGCTTTTGACTGCTCTGATTTCAGAACCTAAAAAAGATTGGCGAATGCTATCATAATCCAACTCAATTGACACCGGGGTTGCTCAATATTGAGCTGATTGAAATTCGATTAATTCGTTAACGTCAACTTCCTTAAAATCTTCTAATCATTGCTTCTTACATATTTACTTTAATGCATACTCAATCTGCTTTATGATCAAGCAACCAATTTTGGCGTGGGTATAGGCTAAACCGATTGAGCGATAAACAAACACAGACTTCACAAGACTTTATCAACAGCGCGAAGCAGGTAATCTTGGATGAAGTAGAAGCCATTAAGAGCTTGTCCAGCAGATTGGATCATCAATTCAGTCGCGCTTGTGAGGCTATTCTAAACTGTAAAGGAAGAGTTATTGTCTCCGGCATGGGAAAATCGGGCCACATCGGCAACAAAATTGCTGCCACTTTAGCTAGCACAGGTACACCTGCATTCTTTGTGCATCCCAGCGAAGCGCTACATGGCGACCTGGGCATGATAACCGCGCATGATATCGTTATTTCGATTTCTAATTCAGGCGGAACAGACGAGTTAATTACGTTATGCTCGGTGGTAAAACGCCAGGGAACGACGCTAATCGCCATGACCGGTAAAGCGGATTCTATACTCGGTAAAATTGCTGATTTTCACTTAGATGTTCATGTAAACAAAGAGGCTTGTCCTCATGATTTGGCGCCCACATCTAGCACCACCGCAACATTAGTCATGGGTGATGCACTCGCTGTTGCTTTACTTCGCGCTAGAGAGTTCTCCCCTGAAGATTTTGCCAGATCACACCCTGCCGGTCGTCTTGGCAAACGCTTAACGATTTCAGTCAGCGATCTAATGCACACTAAAGATTCATTACCCTGCGTCTCACTAGAAGATACCTTAGAAGAAGCCATTTTGGTAATGACGGGTAAACAACTCGGCGCCACGCTAGTCGTAAACAAGCAAGGCAAGCTTCTCAGTATGTTTACTGATGGAGATTTAAGGCGGGCGTTTAAAGCAGGAGCGAACCTCAAAGATACACGGCTATCCGATGTAATAAATAATGATTATTATTATATCAATGAATCAGCCCTAGCATTTGAAGCACTTTCGATGATGCAAAACAATAGCATTATGGTCTTACCCGTATTAGACATAAATGCTGCTCCAATTGGCATTATTCATATGCACGACTTGCTTAAAGCGGGTATTGTTTGAACCTTCTTCCACCTAAGCAAGTCAATATGAATATGTATTTTAAAAATATCATGATGAAAATGAAGCTTGTATGAGAAGTATTGGAATATTAGCTTTCATTGTATCCATTTTATTTGCGGGGGTTGTCACTTGGCTGAACCTTTCATGGAAAACAATTAAACAATTCACCAATGAAACGAGCCAATCAAGAATCGATTACTACTTGAGTAACTTTACATTAATCAATACCGATCAAGCTGGAAACATAAGTTATCAATTAAGTGCGGAACACCTCATTCACAAACAAGCCAGTGGGGCGAGTGAGATATATCGGCCAAAAATAAAGAAGCAGTCGGTGAACGGCGATCTGCTTACAATCAATGCAGAAAAAGCGATACAAACCAGCAAAGATGGTAACATTGACTTAACGGGCGAAGTCAAAGTGAAGCAATCCAGCACCAATGAAGTATTGGGCTTCACGCTTCTAACACAAGATTTAACGTATAATCCTGTGGAACAAAAAATTTCATCACCTGCAAAAAGTGATTTTATTAGTGCACAAGGCTCAATGACAGGTGTTGGTTTTGAAACCAAGTTAGACGAACAAGAATTAAGGATACTTTCAAATGTACAAGCAGAATTTCAACCGTCTCAGTAGTTTTCTAATACTCACGATGTGGCTTTCATTAAGCAGCTCTGCAATGGCATTGAGTAGTGATATTAAAAAGCCCGTTAGAATAAGTGCAGATACTGTCGTTTTTAATAAATCTAAAGGCACAGCTGTTTATTCTGGCAACGTAGTGATCATCCAAGGCAGCTTGCAGATAAGGGCTTGGGAAATTGGAATCACTGCCCCAAAAAATGCTATCGATTTAATGACGGCTAAAGGCTCCCCAGTTAAATTCCAGCAAACAATGGATGACGGCAAAGTCGCTAAAGGTTCAGCAAAACTCTTAAGATACTTTGTCAAACAAAAGAAAATGACACTAGATGGCGATGCTGTTTTAACACAGAACAATGATAAGTTTAGCAGTGAGCATATCGAATACTCAACCCGTACAGGTGAACTCAAAGCAGGTATTCCTAGGGTAAAAGGAAAAAAACCTAATCCCAAAGGTCGCGTAAACGCAATTTTCTACCCAACTAATTAATAAATTATTATTAATCATTTTCTTGAGGCTTTAAGTTGAGTGTTCTAGCCGCAGATGACCTGCATAAAAGCTATAAAAAACGCAGCATCCTCCAAGGCATCTCCTTGCATGTCAACAGCGCTGAAGTCGTTGGACTTTTAGGGCCTAATGGTGCCGGTAAAACAACTTGCTTTTACATGATTGTAGGACTTGTTCCAATAGATAAAGGCTTCGTTAAGCTGGATGGTAATGACCTAACAAAATTGTCAATGCATCAAAGAGCCAGGCACGGTGTTGGTTATCTCGCCCAAGAAGCTAGTGTATTTAGAAAGCTTTCGGTTGAAGATAACATCATGGCCATTCTTCAAACCAGAAAAGGCATGAGCCGACATGATCGTCGCAAAAAAATGGAAAGCCTGCTAGAAGAATTCCAGATCACTCATATCCGACAAGGTTTAGGAATAAGCCTTTCAGGGGGGGAGAGACGTCGAGTAGAAATAGCCCGAGCGCTAGCAACGGAACCTGCTTTTATTTTACTAGATGAGCCTTTCGCTGGTGTTGATCCTATCTCGGTAATCGAAATTCAAAAAATTGTGACGCACCTCAAACAAAGAGGCATTGGTGTGTTGATAACCGACCATAATGTCAGAGAAACACTTGGAATTTGCGACCGAGCTTATATACTCGGAGGAGGCTCTATCTTAGCAGAAGGGTCGCCTCAAGAAGTATTGGCAAACCGCCAAGCTCGTGAAATTTATTTAGGTGAGGACTTCAAGCTTTAACGACTAAACAACCGAATTATGCTGATTTATTTGCCGATAAATGTACCACCAATCGATTAGCTCCCCCATCCATTTAAACAACATGCTATGCTATTTAAAAACGCTAAACTTACAAACAAACCCGCTTTAACTTTGTCAGATGAATAGCACCCTCAGGGCTGGAACAACGGCCTCTTCTATTCATTTGAAGATGATTAAAGTCAGCAATATAATAAGAAAAACTCTATGCTGAAACAAGGAATTCATCTAAAGCTCGGACAGAGCCTTTCTATGACGCCCCAGTTGCAACAAGCAATCAAAATGCTGCAGCTTTCGTCCATGGAATTAGAGCAAGAAATTCAAAACGTACTTGAAACGAACCCTTTGCTAGAGCGAGCAGAAACAAGTGAAGCCGACCTCCCTGAAACTGAGATAACTGCTGAAAAACTTGATAACAATGAGTCGCTTAGTGAAATCATACCCGAGGAGCTTTCCACTGATTCCGAATGGGAAGATACCTACGACACAGAATGGAGAGTCAGTAATGGAGACGGTGAAAGCGCATCCGATTACATAGAAAAATTACACTCCAATGCAGAAGGACTCACAGAGCATTTACTCTGGCAAATCGACCTTAGTAACCTCAGCGTTATAGACAAAGGAATCGCGCATCTTATCGTTGACTATATCGATGATACTGGATTACTAACAGAGTCCCCTGAAGCCATTCTAGAAGCCCTAGAGTCAGACTTACTAATAGAGCTTGACGATGTCATGGCAGTTTTGCGGTTTGTGCAACATTTAGACCCAATTGGTGTTGGCGCTAAGGATCTCGGCCAAGGGCTTTGGTTACAATTTGATTACCATTTCCCTGATCATCCTTTACGCAAAAAGGCAAAATTATTATTGGATAAAAATCTGGACTTATTATCAAAACGGGACTATAAAAGTATTAAGAAAGAAATTCGGCTAAATAGTGATCAACTTGACAGCTTGATTGAACTTCTCAAAGTATTGAATCCATATCCAGCCAGCGCTTTTGCTGATAATAATGTGGATTATATCAAACCTGACGTTTATGTTCGGAAGGTTAAAGGAAGCTGGGTAGTTAGCCACAATGCAGAGACTCTTCCGGAAATTTGCATTAACCAAGGCTACGCTGATATGCTTTCAGATAGCAGCATTGATGATGCTGCATCAGACTATATTAAAAACAATCTACAACAAGCGAGGTGGTTTATTAAAAGTCTTGAAAATAGAAACTCAACCATACTGAATGTTGCTCATGCAATTGTAGAGCGGCAGATGGCTTTTTTGCAGTATGGAGATGAAGCGATGAAGCCTATGGTTTTGAAAGATCTCGCTGATCAATTGGATTTACATGAGTCCACTATTTCAAGAGTTACCACTCGAAAATTTCTTCATACTCCACGCGGAATCTTCGAATTTAAGTATTTTTTCTCAAGTCATATCAACACAGAAGCGGGAGGAGAATGTTCTGCAACGGCTATTCGGGCAATGATTAAAAAAATAATTACCGCTGAAAACCCTAGAAAGCCATACAGTGACAACAAATTGACTAACTTGCTCAATGAGCAAGGTATCAACGTAGCGCGACGCACTGTCGCAAAATACCGTGAAGCATTATTAATACCTTCATCGCATGATCGCAAAGCTCTATCTTGATGAAACTAAAATAATGGTAAATGGTAGACGAGTTAGCCTATTTGCTAGCCCGTAATGTAACTCAAACGGAGACAATTAGTATGCAAATGAATATTACCGGTCATCACATTGAGATAACACCCTCATTAAGTCATTATGTTAAGGAGAAGACAAAGCGTCTGACCCGTCACTTTGATCAAGTGCTCAACATAAATGTTACCCTTGAAGTTCAGAAATTACAGCATAAAGCTGAAGCCTCAGTTTTAGTGAGTGGCAATCATCTTTTTGCAGAGTCACATGATGATGACATGTATGCAGCGATTGATTCTCTGGCAGACAAATTGGACCGCCAGGTTCTCAAGCATAAAGAAAAGATTACCCGCAAGCATCGACAAGAAGGTAGCCACCGTAATATTATCGCGGAATAGCATCACCTTTGGATTTACCTATGGTCAGTGACATCATGACCTTACTTAGCCCTGAACGAACTCTGTTCGTTCAGGAGCTTGAAAGTAAGAAACGAGTTTTTGATACGCTGGCTAAACTGCTTTCTTATAAACAGTCTCAACTTACTCAAGACGAGATCTTTGATTACTTAATCGATCGAGAGAAACTAGGCAGTACAACTCTTGGGGGTGGAATAGCCTTACCAAGAGCACGGGTTCCTATTCCTGAACCGTATGCTGCCCTACTATTACTCGATGAAGGAATTCTGATAGATAGCCCTGACAAGCAACCCGTCACCGTTTTTATGGGATTGATGCTTCCAGAGTCATCTCCACAACTCTATTCAGATATGATTTCCAAGCTAATGATGAGTTTTGCAATGCGACCAGTTGCAGAAGAACTCGCCGAAACCAGTGAACCTGAAATAGCGGTTAACTACATGGAAATTTTGTTACAGCAAACAAAGGTAGCTTAAACCAATGATGCACCTAATCATTATCACGGGCATGTCAGGGGCGGGTAAAAGCCAAGCCTTGAATACACTGGAAGATCAAGACTATTACTGCATTGATAATCTTCCATTAAACATGCTCGAAGCACTATTTACCAATGAATGGGTCATTTCTAAAGAAAAAATTGCCATCGGTGTAGACGTTCGTAGCGGTAAAAAGCAACTAGACTCTCTGCCTGATATGGTTGAGCGCCTAAAGAACCAGTTCCGAACAGATTTAGTTTACCTTTACGCATCAAAAGGCATTATCTTCAAACGCTACAATGAAACTCGACGTAAACACCCGCTTTCAACCGGCGAAATGGGCTTAGAAGCGGCAATTAAAGCGGAATATGAATTACTAACGCCAGTGAGAGCCATCGCTGATTTCCAGCTAGAAACAAGCGATACCGATATATATCAACTCGCTAGCTCAATTAAACAACGAATCTGTGTCCTGGCAGAAAAACAACTGTCCCTCTCTTTTCAATCGTTTGGATTCAAATATGGCGCACCCCGTGACTCTGATTTCATTTATGACGTCCGCTGCCTACCAAATCCATATTGGGTTCCAGAACTCAGGATAAAATCAGGACAAACAGAAGCCGTCTCAAAATGGTTAGATGAGCAACCTCTAGTTCAAAAAATGTACGATGACATCAAAGATTTTCTTGAGTCATGGGTTCCACACTTTATTGATAACCAGCGCGCTTACCTAACGCTATCTATTGGTTGCACTGGTGGCCATCATCGTTCTGTATACCTAATAGACAAGCTTGCCGAGCACTTCAAACAAGATCATGGCGTATCAATAATTGTTAATCATCGTGAGATAGATGCAAAAAGCAAACAATAAGTGCTAAGAAATTGTTAAACTAATCCCTCTTAAAAATTCTAATAAACTAATGACATGGGCACTCCTGACAATCTCAGTAAAGAGGATCGGCTTGCATCCCTAACCGGTGCGATTGAAAGTGGTTCGTTGTTTACTTTACAACGAATGCTTAATGCCCTCCATCCTGCTGAAATTGCCCACTTATTAGAATCTTCACCCTTAGAACAGCGTAAGATAGCCTGGGAGCTGATCAAGCGAGATAATGAAGGGTCAGTTCTTATCGAACTGAACGAAGATGTAAGATCCCAACTCACGGAAGAAATGGACACCGGCGACCTACTCGAGGCGCTAAAAGACCTCGATGTTGATGATATGGCCGACTTCCTTCAAGGCCTTCCCGACTCCGTCATTCAACAAACCCTTGCTGGAATGGGCCGCCAAGAAAGAGAACGAGTAGAAGTCGTTCTTGGCTATGATGAAGATACTGCTGGCGGTATGATGGATACCGAAGTAGTAACGATCCGATCAGATGTTAATGTGGATGTTGTCCTTCGCTACCTTAGAATGAAAGGAGATCTGCCCTCCCACACTGATCGCGTGATTATCGTTGACAGCTATGATACCTATCTAGGGGTTGTGTCGCTTGCCAAGCTGTTGACTAGCCAGCCTGATGAATCTATTTGGCACATTATGAATAGAGACTACCTCGCTATTCCTGCGGATATGGAGAACATAGAAGTTGCGGCATTATTTGAAGACAGAGACTTAGTATCAGCACCCGTTGTTAGTGATATTGGTAAACTGTTAGGTCGAATTACCATAGATGATGTTGTTGATGTTATTCGTGATGAGGCCGAGCACTCCATCAAAAGCATGGCGGGTTTGAATGAGGAAGATGATTTATTCGCACCCATCATTCCAAGCGTAAAACGCAGAGCCCTATGGCTTGGAACAAACCTAATCACTGCATTTATGGCAGCTGCGGTCATTTCACAATTCACCACTACTATTGAGTCAGCTGTTGCCTTAGCTGTGCTTATGGGCATTGTGCCTAGCATGGGTGGTATTGCAGGCAGCCAGACTTTAACGATGGTTATACGTGGTTTAGCACTCGGCCAAATTGGTAAATCTAATACCCAAGAGCTTTTAAAGAAAGAATTGTTGCTAGGATTGATAAACGGAATTATGTGGGCCTTAGTCGTTTTCGCTATCTCAGCCATCGCTCTGAAAGACATCGAAATTGGTATTCTAATTGCCATTGCCATGCTGCTAAATCTTATTGTGGCCCCGTTGACCGGGGTGCTGTTACCAATATTTTTACGTAAAGTCGATATAGATCCGGCGTTAGCGGGTGGCGTTGTCCTCACCACAGTTACTGACATTGTGGGTTATGCAGGAGTACTTGGGCTAGCTGCTTTGTTACTGCCATACCTCAGGCAAGTTTTTTCTTAGCAAAACCAATCCATCTGCTATTATTTAATTCCACGACTTTTCTTAATCAATTCATAAGCTGCCTGAATTTCTTGTGAGCGCTCGGTTGCTACTTTAATCATATCATCAGGTAAGCCCTGTCCCATTAATCTGTCAGGATGGAACTCTCTAATGAGCTTTCTATAGGTTTTCTTCAAAACGGCTGCGCTGACGTCTTTTTCAACCCCTAAAGCTTGATAAGCTAAAGCCAAAGAGTCCGCTGAGTTTTGAGACGCTGAGTACCCACCTGAATTACCACCACTAGAGTGATAATGACCGCCAGCGAACTGGCTTTGCGCCTGTATCATCATGAGCAATCGCTGATAAGAACTTTCGCTGAAACCTAGCTTTAATGCGATCTCTTTAATCAGCGACTGCTCTGCTGCGACAATATTACCGTCCGCTAACGCAGAGCCGAGTAAATACATCACCATCAACTGTTTTAAGTTTGCTGCATCACCACAAGCGGTCAAAAACTCTTTAATTGCTTGGTCAATGTCAAAATCAGGCTTAGAGCCTTTCTTAAACATAGCAATCGCCACTTTACGTCGCTCAGGTGTCATTGCTAACTGAGTCATGAAAGCTTCGGCTTGAGCAATTTCAGCCTCAGAAATCCTTCCGTCTGCTTTTGCTAATTTTCCCATCAACATAAAGACAGTATTGATGAAAATATTTTTCCGCTCCTCACGCCGTTTAGGGTTTAATCCAAATAAACCCGCACTGCTACGCCTAAAACGATTCGTTAGCCAAGATCCTAGAAGGAACCCAAAGATTGTTCCCCAAAAACCGTAAATGATGTAACCAATTAAGGCCGTTGCATATTTTATATAAGGCATATTATTCCTAAATTCGTCCTTGATTGGCTGTCTGTATAGCCCAAGCAACATCAGCTGCCTGTCGATTCTCAATTACATCATGCACCCTAACCACCCTTACCCCCGCTTGGATTGCTAGTGCTGTCGTTGCTGCGGTAGCAACACCTAAACGGCTGGCATCGGTCTCATCGCAAATCTGCGACAAAAAACGCTTCCGGCTAGTACCTAATAAAACTGGGAACTCATTTCTGCACAGCTCTGGGAGACCGTTAAGCAGCTGCAGATTATGCTCAAAAAGTTTCCCAAAACCGATACCAGGGTCTAGTACTATATTTTCACTTGCTACGCCCCTAGCCATCGCGATATCGGCACGTTCCAATAAATAAGAAAAAACTTCTTCGCATACATCTTCATAAAATGGAGAGTCCTGCATTGTTTCAGACTTGCCCTGTCGATGCATCAGCACAATCGGTAAGTGATTTTCAGCAGCTAAATCCAACATTTCACTAGAATCTTCTGCTGCAGAGATGTCATTGAGCCAATTAACACCTGAAGCCACTGCTGCACTAGCCACTTTACCATCGGTAGTATCAATACTGATGGGGAAGTTTTCAGGTAATCTTTCACGAAGGCTAGCAATCACTGGAAGCACTCGTTTTAGCTGCTCATCAGTATCAATGGTTAATGCGCCTGGTCGTGTTGACTCTCCCCCAACATCAATAATATCCGCACCGTTCTCAACCATTTGCAATGCATGCTTTAGCGCAGACTGAAGGTCATTATGCTTGCCGCCATCTGAGAAGCTGTCTGGAGTCACGTTAAGCACCCCCATAATCAATGGCCGCAATGAATTATTAAGTACCGAACGTTCTCTCATTATATTCTCATCAGTAATGGTTGCTGCTTTATAAATCAGCTAGCATTAGCTTTCAAGCTGCTTTACACACTCTTTAACAAGCTTAGGTCCAGTGTAAATTAATCCAGAGTAGACTTGAACTAAACTACTTCCGACATCCATTTTTGCCTGTGCATCTTCAGCATTTAGAATTCCACCAACACCAATAATCGGTAGTTTCTCCTTAAGATGCTTGGCAAACTCTGCAATGATTAGCGTTGATTGTTCTGTTACCGGAGCGCCACTCAAACCTCCACCTTCTGCACCATACTTAAGACCTTCAACTTTTTCTTTGTTAAGAGTCGTGTTGGTAGCAATCAGCGCGTCAATTTTAGTTTCTAACAAACATTCTGCAACGCCAGCCACTTCCTCTTCTGTCAGGTCGGGGGCAACTTTAACGGCTAAAGGAACATAATTTCCAGTTGAATCTGACAAGTTTTGCTGCTCATTTTTCAAAGCAAGCAATAAAGCTTTAAGCTCTTCGCCATACTGAAGGCTCCGTAGACCCGGTGTATTAGGCGATGAAATATTAATTGTGATGTATGAAGCGTGCTCATAGACCTTTCTTAAGCAAATCAAATAATCATCCTGAGCATTATCAACCGGAGTGGCTGCATTTTTACCGATATTGATGCCAATAACACCATCAAAGCCAGCTTTACGGGCTTGCTTTACATTCTCAACTAAATGATCAACCCCTTTATTATTAAAGCCCATTCGATTAATGATCGCATTCGCTTCAGGCAGCCTAAATAAACGTGGCTTTGGGTTTCCTGATTGGGGTAGTGGTGTGACAGTACCGATCTCTATAAAGCCAAAACCGAGTTTCGACATTGCCAAAATATGATCGCCATTTTTATCTAATCCTGCGGCTAAGCCCACTTTGTTAGGGAAATTAATGCCCATCACCTCTATTCCGGTAGACTTTAGCTGCGCTGGTTTGCCATATAACAAACGCAGCATACCCAGCTTCTCAGCAACATTTAATGCTTTTAATGTTAAGTCATGCGAAGTTTCACCGGATAACTTAAATAATAAAGCGCGTGCTAAAGAGTACATAGGAATCCTAATGAGTCTGCCGAAATAAGTGGCGATTATCCTTAGAAACAATAAAGGCCGCAACAGCGGCCTTTATTGTTTCTAAAATGATTGCGGTTTTTACTGCTGCCTTTCCAACGCAGCAATACGATCTTCTAACGGAGGGTGCGTAGAAAATAGCTTCTCAAAACCACTTTTAAATCCGCCGGCAATACCAAAAGCAGCAAGCTCTCCGGGTAAATCATGAGGTCGACTTCCGCGCTGAAGCGCTTTAAGCGCATCGATCATTTGCTGCCTGCCGGCTAAGTCGGCACCGCCAATATCTGCTTTAAACTCACGGTAACGTGAGAACCACTTAACCACTAAATTAGCCAAGAACCCTAAGGCAACCTGAGCAATCATTGAAACAATGTAATACACCATCCCGTAGGAGTTACCGCGATTACCCTCGCCTCTAGACATGAGTGAATTAACTAGTGTTGCAATCACTCGTGAGAAGAAGAAAACAAAGGTATTCATAACACCTTGCAATAAGGTTTGAGTCACCATATCACCATTGGCAACATGCGCAATCTCATGCCCCATGACGGCTTCTGCTTCATCCGCAGACATCGTATTAAGTAGACCTGTACTAACAGCTACCAGTGCAGAATTTCTTCTGGCCCCTGTTGCAAAGGCATTAACTTCTGGCGTGTCAAAAATGCCAACTTCTGGCATATCAATACCTGCTTTTTGTGCCTGACGTGACACAACATTCATTAACCAACGTTCTTGAGAATTTGCTGGCTGCTCGATAACTCGTACGCCCATGCTTCGTTTTGCAGAACTTTTGGACATCCAAAGACTCATAAAGGCCCCTGCAAAGCCCATCACTAGAGACATGAGAGCAATATAACCAAACTCTGCTGGCATCCCCATCTGTCGAAGCGCTTCAGACACGCCAAACATGCTGTCTAAAACATTCCATACGATCCCTAACATTGCCACCACAGCAAAATTAGTGGCCATTAATAGTAAAGTACGCTTCATGTACTATCCTCGATTTAGTGTAATATGAATAATTATTGTTTTGTGTAAGTCATCAATTTGGGACAAGAAGTTCAGAACCAATCTTTAAGTCGTGTAGCGTCTTACTCCTTTTCCTACAAACAACCAAGCTGCAATAGCGCCACCGATTCCACCAAATAGATGGCCATCCCAAGACACATTTCCTTCCTGCCATGGTGCTATACCGCTTAGTAGTATCCCTCCATAAGTGAAGGCAACGAATAGACTTATCAAGACGGGTACCAAACGTTTTTCCAATATTCCTGACACAATGAGGAAGACTGCAAGCCCAAAAACTAGCAAGCTCGCGCCAATATGTAAGGTGTTACCACGGCCAAACAGCCATAATAGAAGCCCCCCTACAGCAATAATCGTCACCACAATTAATGCACTGTTAGCCTTGGAACCTGCTAATAACAACAGCATTATGACCAGAGGAACAAAGTTACTCATTATGTGAGCAAGATCCCCGTGTAAAAAAGTCATGGTTACGATCCCAAATATTCCCCCAAGATCTCGTGGAATTAACCCTAACTTTTCGAGAGGCAGAAAAAAGTCTAGGAAAAATACAATCCAAATGACAGCAACGAATAGCAAAATACTTTTCAGTTCTTCTTTAATTGTGTGTGCGTGATTTTTCATTACATCCCTCAGGCAAAGGCACTCATCTCAGACTCTATTTCATTCCATCGCTGAGTATCGAGAAGTGCGCTACGATTCATATAGGGCTTTCCAATCATTCGCTCCAGGCGATTTTGACTCGCCTTAGCCAGCTGACTATCCAAGTCTATCTTAGCTTCATCTAAAACCTGAATAACACCCTGTCGATTATTACAAACCAAAACCATATCACAACCAGCAGCGATGGCAGCTTCAGCACGCTGAGC
>CALKXC010000432.1 GCA_938004025.1 uncultured Leucothrix sp.
CGGGTCGGCTGTCGTATTAAGCGCTTTCGGTTTAACAGCTTGCGATTCAGCAACTGCTACAAACGAAAAGAAAGTTGTCGAAGTGGCAAAGCCTGCTGTAGAGCAAGTGGTCGAAAAAGTTGCTGAAGCACCTAAAGCTGCTGTGCAGGCTGTTGTTGCGACGGCCGCTAAAGTTGAAACTGCTGTGACTGAGACTGCAACAGAAGTTGCATCGTCAGCTGCTGCTGCCGCTCCAAAAGTTGAAGCCGCTGCTGCTGCAGTTGAAACAGCCGCTGCAAAAAAATCTGAATTTAAGGAAGGTCAACATTACTTCGAAATTTTCCCAGCGATGCAAACGGACGCTGTTGGCGGAAAAGTGGAAGTGGTTGAATTGCTATGGTTGGGTTGCCCACATTGTTTCGCGCTTGAGCCAACAATCAAAGAGTACAAAAAGACACTTCCAGACTACATCGACTTTAAGCAAGTTCCTGCTATGTTGAACCCTAGATGGTCGGCAGATGCCAGAACGTTCTATATTGCTGAAATTTTAGACCCTAAAGGCACTAAGAAGTTAGTTGATAAAGTATTCAACGCAATTCACGTTCAGAAGCGTGCGCGTATGGCTGCACCAGATGTTGTTAAGCGCTTTATGCTTGAGCAAGGCATCACTGAAGATGAGTTTGAGAACGCTGCGAACTCAATGGTACTACAGGCTAAACTAAACCGTGCTAGGCAGGTAAGTGCTGACTCTCAAGCTCAGTCTGTTCCGACATTAATCATCAATGGTCGTTACCGTACAAGCCCATATGCGGCAGGCGACGAAAAGAAGATGGTCGAAATCGTCAACATGCTAACTAAGAAAGAGTTCGATAAGAAGTAATCGAGATGCGTCAGTTAAGTTTAATAGATAAGTTACTAGCAGAAGTTGACCAGTCCATGCGCACGGTATACGCCGTCGCACCGGCGTCGACTCGCTCAGTAGCGCCACAAAATCTTACGGAGCGATCCGACTTAACTGACGAAGAAAGAAACAAAGCGGCCAGTCTCATGCGCATTAATCATGCGGGTGAGATTGCTGCTCAAGGTTTGTATCGTGGTCAGGCAATAACCGCTAAAGATGATCACATCAAACAACAAATGGCTGAGTCTGCTGCCGAAGAAAATGATCATTTGAATTGGTGCGAGACGCGTTTAAAAGCACTAGATTCACACAAAAGCTACCTGAGCCCACTGTGGTATTGGGGATCTTTTAGTATCGGTGCAATGGCCGGCGCAGCAGGTGATCGCTGGAGCCTTGGTTTTGTAAAAGAAACTGAAGACCAAGTGGGTCAGCACATTGCAAAGCACTTAGAAAAGCTTCCCGAGGCTGATGTTGCTAGTCGCGATGTATTGTTACAAATGCAAGCTGATGAGCAACACCATGCTGACGTGGCAGAAGCCGCAGGTGCAGCTAAATTGCCATTTCCAATTCGTAAACTATTGATGCCATTAACCTCCAAGGTTATGACGGGGCTGTCAGCGAAAATCTAAATCAGCTTGGATCTTCATCCACTGTTCTGATAATTCCATCTTCTGCCTTATCTATTTCCTTAAGACTTGTTCTGACATGAAACACATGTGCCGTTGCCGCTTTCATCGCCCATTGTGGTTGACGACCTAATATTGCATTGTAAATCTGCCGATGATGTTTATCGATTTGCTGCTTGATATGGTCACGATGACTGAGGTTGGACAATGTGACTTGTACAGATTGCAGTGTTAGCCCTTTCAAACTGTTTAAAACGTGGATAAGGACAGGGTTGTGTGACGCTTCTGCGATCGCACGATGAAAAGCGTGGTCCAACTTGGCGTTCACTAGCGCATCTGATTTTTCCAGCGCTTCAATGGCTTTGGTTATTTGATAGAAGTCTTTTTCCGTTCCACGTTCAGCAGCCAATTTCGCAGCTTGTCCTTCCAGTTGCTCTCTAACTTCAAGCAAGTCGTAAAGTGTTCTTGAGTGATCCTGAAATAAGTGCATCAAAACACTTTCATCCGCCACAACAGGGAGGATGTCAGACACGAACGACCCCTTGCCGTGCTGAGTTTTGATAATACCTCGTCCGTGTAGTTCTTTGAGGGCTTCTCTAACTAAAGAGCGTGACACGCCAAGCTTTTCAGTCAGCTGTCTTTCAGAGGGAATCTTTTGCCCCGGCTTATAGTCGCCATCAAGAATTAATTGCTCCAAGCGATGTGCAATGCCTTGAGAAATGGGGATAGATTCAATAAACATGCTGACATTGTACTGGTAGGACCAGTTGGAAACAATGAGCAAGTTACACACCAATAAACGTTATCAGCTATTGATTTATTTACCTTTGACAAAAGTGTGAGCAAAGCAACTCAAATAAACTGGTCATACCAGTTGAATCAAGTTTGGACGACGTTATTAATAATGAGTAATTTAATAAGTGACACCGTTCGTCCAGTAGCAGATTGATCGAGATTATCGCTTGTGTCTTACGGTTCTACCTAATTTGGTTTATGGCTAACAGCTGATAGCTAACTTCACGTAAATAACTGAATCTATTAATTTTAAATTTGCCTGAATCTTCAGGAGGGTATTATGTTGACAATTAAACGGCTAGACCAGCAGGACTGCAAGCTACTAATCGAAGGTGCACG
>CALKXC010000433.1 GCA_938004025.1 uncultured Leucothrix sp.
ATAGGAAAGGTTTTGATCGCTAGCTCAGCAGGCTCCATTGATGGCTGCCCAGTTCTTACATCAAACCGAGCTCCATGCAGCGAACACTCAATGTCATAGCCCTTCAGGCATCCATATGACAAAGAAAAATCTTCGTGGCTACACATATCTGATACTGCATAATATTCACCCCCAACATTACAAAGCAACATTGCTTCACCATCGGTTGTGATACGCTTTATTGCTCCTGGTTTTAACTCATCAAGTTCAGCGGCATTAATCATAGGAAGTTACTTTGAAGAATATTTGGATTATCGGATGTGGCGATATTGGTCGACGCGTTTTCAAGCGGCTAGAAACTTTATATCAGAATCACGAACATAGAACTACTGCCCTGATTAGGAGTCAAGAATCACAACAATTGTGCCAGCAGCTTGGCATGAACACATTACTCTATGATTTGGATCAACCCGCCGTCCTTAATAAAAAACAATTCAAAGATTCGGAGATCTATTACTTTGCTCCTCCCCCAAAAGCGGGTGATACAGATACTCGGCTCAGTCATTTTCTAAAAACTGTCGGAGATAAGCCAGCTAAGATTGTTTTAATAAGCACGACCGGGGTTTATGGGGATTGTCAGGGGGACTGGATTGATGAATCAAGACCGGTAAACCCTCAAACTGGAAGGGCAATACGGCGTGTTTCGGCAGAAACCTCACTTAAAAAATGGGCATCTCTCAATAAAAAACCTTTTATCATTTTGCGAGTGCCAGGAATTTATTCGCTTGATCGCCTTCCGCTTGCGCGATTGAAAAAGAAACTGCCAGTTGTACAAGCTTCAGAAGCGGCTTTTACTAATCGCATCCACGCTGACGATCTGGCCAATATCTGTATTAAAGCGATGGAGTCCTCTTTTACACAGGAAATTTTTAATACCACCGATGGAAACCCCGGCACTATGGTCGAGTATTTTAATCAAATCGCTGACTTTGCAGGACTTGAAAGACCCCAACAAATTAGTTTAAAAGAAGCCCAACAATCTCTTAGTGCAGGCATGTTGTCGTATGCAGGCGAGTCGCGACGCATCGGTAACGCTAAGCTATTGAATGTATTAAATATAAATCTCCAATACCCAACTTTGGCAAGCACATTAAAATAGTCTTCGTTTTTTACGAACGAATCGATCTATATAATCTATTGCGTGATCATAGATATTTAATTATTGTACTGCCAATGTCGTAAAAATCCGGCATTTCTATCAATACCAATAATCTGGAGAGATCTATGTCACTGAAAGGTACAAAGACAGAAAAGAATTTACAAGACGCATTTGCTGGTGAATCACAAGCAAACCGTCGCTATCTTTACTTCGCAGCAAAAGCTGACGTAGAAGGTTACAACGATGTTGCGAGCGTATTCCGTTCAACTGCAGAAGGTGAGACTGGTCATGCACACGGTCACCTTGAGTATTTAGAAGAGAGTGGTGATCCAGCAACTGGCATGCCTTTCGGTAGCACAGCTGATAACCTAGCAACTGCGATTGCTGGTGAAACTCACGAGTACACTGATATGTACCCAGGTATGACTAAAGAAGCACGTGAAGAAGGTTTTGACGAGATTGCTGATTGGTTTGAGACTCTAGCAAAAGCTGAGCGTTCACACGCTAACCGTTTCCAAAAAGCACTAGATTCTCTAGACGCTTAATTAAGTTTGTTAATCACCCGATGATGTGATTAGCCACGCTTAAAGCCCCTTCAGGCCGATCGTTTGAAGGGGCATAAAATTCTTTTCAATCAATATTCGAGGCATACTTCATGGCACGTGAAGGCAGTTTAGAAGCACCCACACGTCACCCGCTCGACTGGAAATCGGATGATTTTTATAACGAAGCTTCACTTAACAAAGAATTAGAACGAGTCTACGATATCTGCCACGGTTGTCGACGTTGTGTCAGCCTGTGTAACTCATTCCCAACGCTTTTTGATCTCATCGATGAGTCTGAGACGTTCGAAGTTGATGGTGTTGATAAGAAAGACTACATGAAAGTGGTCGATCAATGTTATCTATGCGATCTGTGCTACATGACAAAGTGCCCCTACGTTCCACCTCATGAATGGAATGTGGATTTCCCTCATTTAATGTTACGTGCAAAAGCTATAAAGCTGAAAAAAGGCGAAGTAAAAACACGTGACAAAATTCTTGCTGCTACGGACACAGTGGGTAACTTAGCGGGAATACCGGTAGTATCCACCATAGTAAATACCCTGAATGAAAACGACTTAGCTCGTAAAGGACTTGAGAAAGTTCTAGAGATACACCCTGATGCACCTGTGCCAAAGTATCACAACAATACAGGCCGTAAGCGCCTCGCTAGCCACAAGTCTGAACATGAAGCTATACCTGTAGGTCGCACCAAAGGTCAAGTTGCTCTGTTCGTTACCTGTTACGGTAACCGCAATGAGCCTCATATCGTCGAAGATATGGCAAAGGTGTTCGAACACAATAAAATCCCGCTAGTTACAGTCGACAAAGAGCAATGCTGTGGCATGCCTAAATTAGAATTAGGTGATTTAGAAGCGGTTGCTAAAGCTAAAGAAGTAAATATTCCCGAACTGATCAAGATGATCGATAAAGGTTTTGACATCGTTGCCCCCGTTCCTTCTTGTGTGTTGATGTTTAAACAAGAATTACCGCTCATATTCCCATTAGATGAGGATGTGCAACGGGTTAAAGCACATATCTTTGACCCATTTGAATACCTCATGTTACGACACAAAGAACAAAAGCTTAACACTGACTTCTCTGATAGCTTAGGCAAAGTCAGCTATCACGCTTCTTGTCACTTGCGTGTACAAAATATTGGCTTAAAAACCCGTGAGTTGCTGGAGCTAATCCCAGAAACAAAACTAGACGTCATTGAGCGCTGCTCTGGCCACGATGGCACTTATGCCGTCAAATCGGAATACCATGAAATTTCTAAGAAAATTTGCAAGCCAATTGTGACCCGCGTACAAAAAGCCGAGTCTGATTATTACAGCAGCGACTGCCCAATGGCAGGCCACCAAATTGAAAATGGATTGAAAGATGATTCAGTCCCTTATCACCCTATGACATTGTTGCGCATGGCTTACGGCCTGTCCTAACAAGGAGAAATTGATGCATCTGAACAAAGAAGACCTACTTTCATTAGAGCAATACTCGATAGAACGAGATGCTTTTCGACAGAGAGTAATGGCGCATAAAAAAAACCGCAGACTCCCCATTGGTGAGCACCTTTCTTTGTATTTTGAAGACAAACTCACTATGCAATATCAGATTCAAGAGGTGCTTCGCGCTGAAAAAGTATTTGAAGCTGATGGAATTCAGGAAGAACTGGATGCTTATAATCCTTTGATTCCTGACGGTAGCAACTGGAAAGTAACGCTGATGGTTGAGTATAAAGACCCTGCAGAACGTGCAAAGGCCTTAACGCAGCTGATTGGTATTGAGCGTATGACTTGGCTGCAGATTGAAGGTTTTGACAAAATCTATGCCATTGCTAATGAAGATCTAGAGCGTGAAACAGATGCCAAGACATCTGCTGTGCATTTTTTACGCTATGAAGTGTCGGATGAGATGATAGCTGCTGCTAAACAGGGTGCTGCGATTAATGCGGGTGTAGAACACGAGAACTATAGTTTTGAACAAAGACCTATGGCTGAAAACATTAGAGCGTCTTTAAGCAGCGACTTTAGTTAAGAAAAGTGATTGGGAACTAGCTAGGTTCTAGTTAGATTTCAAATTTAAAAGCCAGCAAATTAACCGCTGGCTTTTTTTTGCTCGTCATCTAGCGCTAGCCATTCTTTAACGACACGCTTGTCTGATAAATGCTGAATTGAGTTAAATGCACTCTTTTTACAATGCGCTAGCAACTCTTTATCGAAATACAAACGATCAAGCGCTTGCGATAGCGCATGTTTATTTCCATTTTCAACTAACAAACCATTCTCAGCCTCAATCACAATTTCCCGAGGTCCTGTCGGGCAATCTGTTGCCACCACAGGACAAGACAAAACCAAAGACTCAATAAGCACCATTGGAAAAGCCTCAGTTCGACTCGACAAAGCTAGCAACTGTGCATTCTTTAAATATTTAAAGGGGTTCGCTTGAGAGCCAGTCAGGATAACTTTATTTTCTAACGATAAACTTTTAATTTGATCTTCAAGCTCTTCGCGCATCTCTCCTTCGCCAATCAATAGAAGATCACACTCCTTTTGCATTTTAGAATCCGCATAGGCGTCAATTAAAAGATCCAACCGCTTAACTTCTGTCAAACGCCCAAGGGCGACAATATAGGGCCTAGCGTGTGTGTAACCCTCAACTGCTTGTTGCTGAATATCATCAAAAGAAACTAAGTTATAAATACGAGTCACATTCTTTAATCCAAAATCATTGCGAAGCAGTGTCGCAACATCTTCGGAAACGGCAATAATGTACTTAGCTCGAGGATAGGTTAATCGTAATAAAAAAGCTTCGTATCCATTTAATTCATGCGGATTACAGTGCACGGACAGCAAAGCATTTGGTGCCGCAAGCGCCGTTGGGAAATTCGCCGACTCCATAAAACTATAAATGTGATCATAGTTATTAGCGTTGAAGTTACGTCTTAACCGCCACGTTCTCTTAAATACATTATAGGCTTTTAGTATGACTGAACTTTGATCGGGACAATCTAAGTTGACCAATTTGCAGGGCACTTCATACTGACGAAACTTATCTTGGAAAACAAGTACCGTTACTTCATGATCTTTTGATAGGACACTAGCAAGATTCAATGCTGAGCGCTGCCCTCCACCCAACTCCAAATCAGCAATAACTATAGCAATTTTTTTCATTAAATAATGTGCCAGTCGTAGGACTTACTAATTAAACGGTTCAAGAGTTTGAATGAAAGTATTTTTGTTTAATGATGAGATTAAGTGCTGTGACCCACTAAGTATATTTAGATATGACGGGCTGTTATTTGGAGGTGATTAACGCGGTGTCTGCCTAAAAATACGACAACTCATAGTCAATTTTTGCGAGCCAGTTTTTCTCTCGTAATAAATCAGCCTTGAGTAGTGCCTGACCCTCAAACTCATTTGGCAACGACAGTTCAATTTTTGATTCTTTAACTGAAATTTTCACTTTAAAGCGCTGGTTATCGCGGCGGCGATGCAGCAACACAGATAGCCTGAGAATAATACTCAAACGAACAACTGAATCACGATCAGCCTGCGGAATATCCTCGAATCTTTCCCAATCAATTTTACGACGATGATTCTTAACAAGTATCGCCAGCCATATTTGCTCTCGACGCGAAAACCCTGGCATAAATGCATATTTAAGAATATAAGCGCCTTGAAAATGGTGTTTGTTATGAGTGATGCTTAAACCAATTTCATGGAGTAGAGAGGCCCACGCAAGCAGCTCACGAGAATCTTCGGGAAGCCCCCATTCGTCAACTATTTGATCAAAAAGGTCGATGCTTCTTTCCATTACCCGAGCAGCTTGCTTCTCATCTGCTTTAAATCGAGTTACTAATTCATCAACGCTGCGGTCACGAACATCCTCATGACGAATCCGACCCAGCATGTCATATAAAAGCCCTTCCCTCAAAGCACCATCTGAAACGGTCATATGATCTATTTTAAGCGCTTCAAAAGCAGCAATCAAAACCGCTAGGCCTCCTGCAAATACTGGAGTGCGGTCTTGGCTAAGTCCCGGAAGGTCTAAGTTGTCAGTACTTCCTGCTTCAATCATTCGATCCCGAATAGAATACAAAGCATTCAAAGTGATTCCGAATGGCTCCAACCCTAATGCAATAATGATCTTGTGGGTGGTTTTAATGGTTCCTGATGAGCCTGTCGCTCGCAGCCAGTTTTCTTTAGAAAAGGCTGCTTGAATAGGCAATATTTCCAGCCTTAAGCCTATCACTGCCTTCTCCCAAACCTCTACGCTAAAAAGGCCATCAGCAAAGAAACGCTTGGTACTACTGGCAGCACCGATTTCAAGACTCTCTAGGTCACTCGGGATAAATCGAGTGCCTATGATAAATTCGGTACTTCCCCCACCTATATCAATAACCAACTGCTTCCCATGATCATTCGATAAGGTATGAGATACCCCTAAGTAAACAAGGCGAGCTTCTTCACGCCCTGAAATCACTTCAATTTTGTGGCCCAGTAGTTTGGAGCCTTCACCGATGAATTCATCTGAAGGACGTAAATTTCTAATCGTATTAGTGCCTGCAACCCGAACGTTTTCCGCTTTAAAATGCCGGAGTCGGTCCCCAAAGCGTTTCAGGCACTCATACGCCCTGTCTTCCACGATAGGGTCTAACCGACCAAACCGGTCTAATCCGCCTCTGAGACGAACCATTTCTTTTTCTTTATCAATTACTTTTAGAGTGCCATCCTGATCAGCTTCGCAAATAACCATATGAAAGCTGTTGGAGCCCAAATCTACGGCCGCCAATAAATTACTACTTTCCATTAGTCAGCCCCACTTAGCACTAGATTTATGAACGCTTCAATCTTCGAGAACCAAATTATCTCGATGAATCAATTCTTCTTCATCCATATAACCCAAAACTGAGGGGATGGAATCGCTTGGTAATTTACATATTTTTGCCACATCCACATTGGAATAATTACATAAACCTCTTGCAATGACTCTTCCATCTGGACTGATACAATTGACTCTATCGCCACGATTAAATGTCCCGGAGCAACGCTCAACGCCAACGGGTAACAAACTTTTGCCAAATTTTGTTAACGCGGCTGCAGCGCCTGCATCAACATATAATGCCCCTTTAGCCTGACTCTGCCCTGCAATCCAAAGTTTTCGAGCAGCAAGCTTGGTCGCTTCAGGAACTAACAACGTGCCGATTGATTCGCCTGTCCGCAACCTCGTTAAAACATTCTTTTCTTTACCAGAAACAATAACCGTGGCACAACCTGCTTTAGCAGCCACTCGGGCAGCTTGAACCTTAGTGGCCATTCCACCTCGACTAATCGCTGAGCCCGCGGCTCCTGCATAGCTGACATAGTCTGGATTCATAGCCAAGCCTTCGCTAATAAACTCAGCATCCTCGTTATATCGAGGATCTTTGTTAAAGAGGCCTTTCTGGTCAGTCAAGATAACAAGTAGATCTGCTTCAACCAAACTTGAAACGATAGCGCCTAAAGTATCATTGTCACTTAAACGAATTTCTTCAAATGCCACGGTGTCGTTTTCATTGATAATCGGCACAGTGCCTAAGCGGATCAGCGTTCTTAAAGTATTTCTTGCGTTTAGATAGCGTAAGCGATGGCTAACATCATCATGCGTTAGCAAGATTTGTGCTGCTTGTATTTTATATTTTTGAAACTCGGTTTGATAAGCCTGTATCAATCCAGTTTGACCAATTGCTGCGGCTGCTTGAAGCTCTGGAAGCGTTGTTGGTCTTTGGGTCCAGCCCATTCTACTCATGCCTTCAGCAATCGAGCCAGAAGACACGAGTACAACCTCAATACCCTCTTGCCTCAGATTAGCTATTTGGCTGGCCCAATCTGCAATACTGGCATAATCTAAGCCTTTACCATCTTGCGTTAATAGCGCACTTCCAATCTTTACAATCCAGCGTTGACTTCGCTGGGTATATTTAGCCCTATTCATGGGGAATAAGTGGCATGACTGCTCGGTTGGTTTTCCATCGCTTGCTCATCAAGATATTGCATAATCTGATAGCTCATCTCTTTAGTGCCAATCTTAGTCGCTGCCGAGACCATAAAAACCTTACCCTCCCAATTAAGCTGATCAACAATCCCTTGGCAAATGCTGTCTCGCTCTTCCTCTAAGAGTAAATCAACTTTGTTTAATACCAACCAACGCTCGCGCTCGCCCAGCTCAGCACTATAAGCTTGAACCTCTTTTTCGATGATTTTAAACGATTCAACGGGATCACTTTCATCAATAGGAGCTACATCAACAAGATGTAACAACAAACTGGTGCGCGATAAATGCTTTAGAAATTGTACACCTAAACCTGCGCCATCTGCTGCGCCTTCAATAAGACCCGGAATATCTGCAATGACAAAGCTCTTATAATCCTGAACTTTGACTACTCCTAAGTTCGGATAAAGGGTCGTAAAAGGATAATCAGCAATTTTTGGCCTAGCCGAAGAAACGCTGGATATTAATGTTGATTTGCCCGCGTTAGGCAAACCGAGCAAGCCAACATCTGCCAATACTCGCATCTCTAATCGCAACTGACGCATCTCGCCTTCAGTACCAGGCTTAGACTGTCTTGGAGCACGATTCACTGAGCTTCTGTAGCGAAGGTTACCTAAACCATGAAAACCGCCCTGAGCAACGAGCAGACGACCTTTATCTTCAGTAATGTCACCGATCAGTTCATCGGTCTCGTCGTCATAAACCACGGTGCCAATAGGTACTTCTAGTACTCGGTCTTCGCCACGATGGCCTGTCATGTTTCGGCTAAACCCATTCTTTCCACGACCTGCTTCGAAGTGTCTGGAATGTCTGAAATCGACCAAAGTGCTCAGATCCTTAGAACCTTGCAGGTAAACGCATCCACCATCGCCTCCATCGCCCCCATCTGGGCCACCGAATTCAATGTATTTTTCACGGCGAAAGCTGACGCATCCATTACCACCGTCACCGGCTTTTACCTGTATGCGTGCTTCATCTACAAATTTCATGAGTCTTTTAGCTACCTAATTAACTGAGTGGAACGTCTTAGTGCTGATGCCCGCCCGGTCCATGCGGATGGCCATGGCTAATCTCTTCTTCTGTAGCGTCACGAACATCTAGAATAGTTACATCGAAATGCAACGTCTCTCCCGCCATTGGATGATTACCATCAATCTTAATGGTATCGCCTTCAATCGCCGCAACGGTAATGATTTCAACACCCTGATCTGTTTGCGCTTGAAACTGTGCTCCAACAACCATTTCTTCATCATCAACTTCACTAAACATTTCACGAGGAACGTCTTGTGTTAGATTCGGGTTACGTTCTCCATAAGCCTCTGCTGGAGGAACAGAAACGACAATATGATCACCTGCAGAACCGTTTTCTAGTGCTTTCTCAAGCCCTGGAATCATGCCTCCAACGCCATGCATATATAAAAACGGATTGTTCTCATCTGCAATATCAAGAATCTCACCCGCGTCATCTTTAAGGGTGTAGTGAAGTGTAGCAATAGAGTTTTTAACGATTGTCATGCAAATTGTCCGAGGCATAGAAAATCTGGGGATTTTGACACATCTACTACTTGATGAATAGCCAATGCCTTTAATTTAGCTAATTACTAACCGCTATCTCTTCATGAATCATTGACGAAAATATTACAGCCTGTCGGAGAAATGACATTTGGTCGAGTGGTACTTTTGTTTAAATAATTGTGAATGTTAGAATATTAGTCACAAACCAACGCTAATAATAAATATAAAGGTACATCATGGCTAAGCTCTCTGAAATAAAGGGAATAACAATTCGTATTTCCTACCTAATCGAAGCTAAGGGAATAAAAACGGTTGAAGCCTTGCTGGAAGCCTGTTCAACGACTAAGGGTCGTAAGGAATTAGCTTCATCAACAGGTCTCGACGAAAAAGACATTCTAACTTGGACTAATCGTGCTGACTTAGCTCGAGTTAAAGGTATCGCAACGCAAAACGCTGACTTATTAGAAGCAGCTGGTGTGGATACTGTTCCTGAGTTAGCTCAACGCAACCCTGAAAACTTACATGCGGCTATCTTGGAAGAAAACAATAAAAATAAAATTGTCTCTAAAATGGCGAGTCTAAACCAAGTAAAAGATTGGGTTGAACAAGCTAAGCAATTGCCACGTGCGATTCATTACTGAGTTTGTCACAATACACGGGCATTTCTGACCCTTGGAATTTAAATGTCCGTGTATCGCCTGCTTTACTCAATACTTTGTTATCTGATTTTTCCAATAGCTTTGGCCCGCCTTTTTTGGCGATCAATCAAACAACCTGAAATAAGACAACACTGGCAAAACCGTCTCGGCTTTATCAAACTTGATCAATCACCACGCATTTGTTTACATGCTGTGTCTGTGGGCGAAACCATTGCAGCAAAGCCTCTTATTGAGTCATTGTTACTCCAGCACCCATCTCACAAACTCTTGATAACGAATACCACTTCAACAGGCTATGCTGTTGCCGTCAAATCGTTCGGTCAACGAGTTGAGCACTGTTACTTTCCCTATGATTTAAATGGTACTGTTTCCAGGTTTTTAAAAAGCGCAAATCCAGCGCTTCTTATTGTCATGGAAACTGAAATATGGCCCAATCTCTTACATCATTGCAATCGTTCAAATATACCCGTAATTATTGCTAATGCTCGGCTCTCAGAGCGATCAACAAAAAAATATTTAAAAATACGTCCACTTATAAAAGAAACACTGATCTGCATCAATACTATAGCTTGTCGAAGCACTAAAGACTCTGAGCACTTTCAGCGACTGGGAGCCATATCCTCCCAAGTCGAAGTCATCGGCAATATTAAATTCGATGTCTCAACTCAAACTAACAACACATCACTTCCCCCACTCAAAAATCAATTTAATGAGCCACGTAAAATATGGGCAGCCGCTAGTACTCACTTGGGCGAAGACGAATTAATACTGAATATTTTTAAGAAACTGAAAGCGCATTATCACGATTTGCTTTTAGTGCTAGTTCCAAGGCATCCTGAGCGCTTTGATCAGGTTTTTGGGCTTTGCCGAGACTCTGGATACCTAACTCAACGTAGAAGTGATAAGACTCTTTTTACTGATGATTGTGAAATTATTTTAGGCGACAGTATGGGAGAAATGGAGTATTGGTATTCATCCGCTGATGTCGCCTTTCTCGGTGGCAGCCTTGTCAACACAGGAGGCCATAATCCCTTAGAAGCGAGCTTATTTGGTATCCCCGTAGTCAGTGGCCCTGCGATTTTCAACTTTAATGATGTTTATGAAATACTTTGCGAGGCTGAAGTTGCTTGGGTGGAAAATAACATTGAGGATGTGACCACCCGTGTAAAGGCCTTACTTGAAAGGTCCGAAGCTGAAATAGAAGATGCTCAATTTAATATCAAAAAGACCATAGAAAGTAACAAAGGGGCAACTGCTAGATTAGTCGATTTGAGTTCGAAATTTCTAACCCCTAACAAATAATTCCGCCCAACAACTGCTCTTTATCGTAAAACATTAGACATCACTTATATGAAGGTGAATAATTAAGATATAAATGAGCTGTACCCCCAAAATAAAAATAATGAGTGCCTGATATGAAAGTTCTACTTCCTATTGCTATAGCCCTTTGCAGTATGTCTGCCAATGTTTCAGCCGATACACTTACGTTCGGTATTGTTCCACAGCAAAGCCCGTTGAAAATGTTCAAGTCGTGGAAACCCATAACAAAATATCTATCAGAGAAAACTGGACATAAAATAGTCTTTAAGACTGAAAAGTCGATCGCTGAATTTGAAAAAGTACTGTATTCCGGTGGATATGATCTCGCTTACGTAAACCCTTATCACTTCATCATCGCCAATAGAAAACAAGACTATCGAGCGGCTGTGCGTGCTAAGAAAATGATTAGAGGGATTTTAGTTGCTAAAGGAGATGACGTTAAATTCGATGACATTATCAAATCGAAGACAACCCGCTACCTCTTTCCTTCTCCCAATGCCTTTGCAGCCACGTTATTGACCAAGTTTGAATTACTTTCAAAGTATGGGGTTAATGTAAATGAGCAAGATACTTTCCAATATGTCAATTCTCACGATTCTGTATATTCAGGTATCGCACGAAACACGGGTGAGTTAGGTGGCGGTATTCAACGTACCTACAATAATTTCAGTAAGAAAAAAGATAAAAACAAGCTTAATATTATCTACACGACTGATGCATATCCCAGTCATCCGATAGCCTACAAACCAACATTGACAGAAGAGACTCAAAAGAATCTAACGGAAGCGTTCCTTTCAATTCCTCAAGAACTGATAAACACGCTTAAGATCAATAAAATCATTACTAGTAGCAATGAAGAATTTGACCCTATTCGTAAGCTTGAGACGAGCTTAGCAACTATAAAACGATAACCGAATTAGCTAGAGGTAATATCTATGTCATTTCGTTTTCGATTTGTTTTTTCGTTCATTATTATTGAAACAGCTTTCATGATTGCAATCGTATTCATGAATTTTAATTCATTAGAGCGCGAATCTCGTCAATTAATGAATGATAAAACTCAACTTGCTAGCACCATGTTTAGCGAAGTTGTCTCCACTGCAATCATCGTTAATGACCTTGCAACACTTGATGACGCAGCAAAACGTTTTGTTGCAATTGATGGCATTGTCAAAGTGCAACTTTACAATGATGCCGGCGAGTTACTCTCTGACGGATTGAGCGACCTTTCAGTTTATGAATCTAAAGAGCTAGAGGTAGCGCTAGACGATAATTTAGACTCTGTTGAAAAAAATGAAAATGGTGTCAGGCAGGTTGGAGAATTGTTTTTTCTAACCGTTAGCGACCCTATTTCTGTTGAGGGTAGCAATGTTGGCTCCGCAAACTTTGTTTACGATATTTCTCGCAGTGTGCAAGCACTTAGAAGTAACGCTTTTTGGACCTATCTCCTCGCAAGCCTTGAGATACTAATTAGTACTGGTATCGCTTTGTTTACAGGCTTTAGGATTGCCACTGCAGTAGACAAATTGAGTGTTGTGACAAACGAGATTGCGCAAAATAGACCTGCGGTTATTCCAAAGTATAGAAAACGTGGAGATGAAATTGATCGTCTCTACGGTTCTGTCGAGCAAATGCAAAACAACATCATTCAACGTAACGCAGACCTCATTGAAGAGAGTGTCAAGGCGAGAGCCGCTAGCAAGGCTAAGTCAGACTTTTTAGCGACGATGAGTCACGAGATTCGTACGCCCATTAATGGAGTTATAGGTTCGCTCAGCGCAATAGATCTAAAAGACTTGAGTGAGCGAGACTCAACTCCAATAAAAACAGCGCTTAGTTCAGCTGAGATTCTAATGACGACTGTAAGCGACATCCTTGACTTTTCTAAGATTGAAACGGGTAAATTGTCAATTTTTAATGTACCTATCAGCATAAAGCGCTTCATTAAAGATATCGAAAATGTTTACCGCCCTATTATGGAAACACAGGGACTTTCCTTTGTTGTTGAGACTGAGGGTTTAAAAGATGATTATTTCTTCGCAGATCCTATTCGTATTAAACAAATCATTAACAATTACCTCAATAATGCGATCAAATTTTCTGAAAAAGGAACCGTTACGCTAAAAGCGTTTACAAGAACTAGCGATGGCCAGATTGGGTTTAGCGTAACTGATCAAGGAATCGGCATTAAAAAAGAAGACTTTGGTGCTCTATTCCAGCAGTTCTCACAGATTGATAGTGGTGCTAACAGAGCCCATGGAGGTACAGGCCTTGGATTAGTCATTGTCAGTAAACTTGTAGAGCTAATGAATGGTACTGTTGACGTGCAAAGTGTTTACGGTAAAGGCTCATGCTTTAGTACCTACCTACCTCTTATACCAGCAACCGCAGAAGACTATCTTTCTACGCAGCCTATAAAAGAAGTTAAGGAGGATTCTAATGGTAATCAACTGACTGCTGACGTGCTTCTGGTCGAAGATAATATGATTAATCAAAAAGTTGCGATGCGATTGCTTGAAAAAGCAGGTTGCACAGTGACAGTTGCTGTTAATGGAGTCGAAGCGATTGATCAAATACAGCAGGCAAGCTTTGATGTGGTCTTAATGGATTGTCAGATGCCCGTCATGGACGGTCTCACCGCAACTACTAAGATTAGGGAATTTGATGTCAACACACCTATCATTGCATTGACCGCCAATGCTCAAGATTCAGATCGCGAGGCCTGCATGAAAGTCGGCATGAATGACTTTGTAAGCAAACCATTTAGGCCTGATACTTTGCTTTCATCTATTAAAAATCAAATGGCTAGAGTTAGCGTAAACGCATAGAGTACACTTTTCTTTGACGATATAAATTAAGCGCCGCAAAGGCGCTTTTTTATGCTTTAGATTTATTGAATTCGTAGTTGAGGTGTCAGCTTCCCCATAGATGAGACAGCAAAAACTGGAATTTTCTGAGAAAATTAACTCAGGAGATCCACATGAAAAAATCAAAGTTTACAGAAACACAAATCGTCTCTGTCCTTAAACAAGTCGAATCAGGCCTTAAGGTCGATGATGTATGCCGCCAGTGCGGCATTAGTCCAGCGACGTACTACAACTGGAAAGCAAAATACGGTGGCATGGAGGCCTCTGAACTCAAGAAAATGAAAGACATGGAGGCTGAACTGAACCAGCTGAAAAAGATGTACGCTGACCTTAGCCTTGAGAATTATGCCATTAAGGAGCTACTTGAAAAAAAGCTTTAACGACAGCTGAAAAGCGCGATTCCGCTGCCTTCTTAGGTCAATTAGGTTTGTCGATAAAG
>CALKXC010000434.1 GCA_938004025.1 uncultured Leucothrix sp.
CTTCCACAAGTTTCATAACCATCAATCCCTGGCATCATAATGTCTAGGAAAATAAGGTCGTAATCCTCTTTCTCTATCATTTCTAGGGCCATTTCACCGCTTTCGGCTGCGTGACTTGGAATGTTTGATGTGCGTAATTCAATTTCTAGCTGCTTACGTATTGCCTTGTTGTCGTCAATTACTAGTGCTGAATACTGATGCTGACTTGAATCATCAGTTGAATTAGAATCCTGAGCAACTGGATCAACTGGAGCAACTGGAGATTTTTCTTCGGTGTTACGTTGATGTTGAGCAGCTTGCTCCATAATCCGCATAACACGCGTTACAAGCAATGGTCTTTGCAGTTGTAAATCGCCATGCGGACAGTTTTTTTCATCTGTAACGACGAGCAATAGCTTATCTTGATAAAGGTTCAGTGCCTCTTCGACATTGCTATAATCATCCGTAGTAACCACAAAGTCAGGGCTGTCATCTTCTGTTAATTCAAAAGTATTTCCTCGTGCGCTGAAAAAACTTAGCACACGTTCGAAGGTCGCTTTATCGGAATCAGGTAAGCTCAGGAACTTTAATTTTACTGGTGCAGAATCTTGTGTAGTACTCATGGGGTTAATTTAACCACTTTTTGAGTTGATTCTGAAGCGTATCACGATCAACTGGCTTAACAATGTAACTATTTACCCCTGCAAGTTGAGCTTGTTTACGATGTTTTGTCGTCGCCCTTGAAGTAATCATTACAATCGGAATATGTTTAGCCTCTGGCCAAGCGCGAATTGCTTGGGAAAGCTCCAGACCGTTCATTCGAGGCATTTCTAAATCACTTAAAATGACATCAGGCATTTCTTCGGCCACCATTCTAAGTGCTTCTTCACCATCACTGGCCATTACTGTTCGATAACCTAATTGTTCTGCAGTAATACTGAGCGCCTTGCGGTTACTCAACGAGTCATCAACAACCAACACCAGTTGAGCCTGCTGTTTAAACTGATCTAAAGACTCAGTAATTTGAGATGAGGCAAGCGGGTTATCGAGTTGTAATAATCTAGGTAAATCTAAAACCGCAGCAACCGCACCATCAGTTAGTAAGCAAGCGCCATTCACACCTGGGATATTGCTTAACCACGGTGCCAAAGATTTAACAACAACTTCACGAGGTTGAAGCACAGAGTCTATTATTAAAGCAAACGACTGCTGTTTATGGTCAATTAAAATAACGTTGTAGGTCTGGGATGGTTCTATTCGTGCATTACCCCAATTCAAGAGCTGAGACAAACGTCTGACTTGATATGTTTTCTCTGAAATTTCGACAGTCAAAGCCTCTGAGTCATTGCTTATCGAGTCAGCCGCTAATGTGTGAAGCTTATCAATGCTATCCACCGGAATAGCAACCGTACTTCCAGATACCTCAACCATTAAGGTATTGGCTGCAACCAGTGTTAGCGGTAAACGTACCAGTATTTCAGTGCCTTGATCAGAGGTAGAATTGATTTCTAAAGTACCACGAAGTTTAGATACCGCATCATTCACGACATCCATGCCCACACCACGGCCAGATATATTGCTAACGGCATCGCGAGTTGTTAGACCCGGGAGAAGAATGAGTTGAAGCTTATCGGTATCACTAAGTGTTTGATCCGAGTTAATTACGCCCCTTGACAGTGCGCGTTGGTATACCGCTTCGGTATCAATTCCCGCACCATCATCACGAAGTGTCATTAAGACGTAGCGGCCTTCCTGCTTAAAACTCAGCTCAACTAAACCTGCTTCCGGCTTTCCTTTAGATAAGCGTTGTTCTGAGTCTTCAATTCCATGGTCTACCGCGTTTCTTAATAGATGAAGTAGGGGATCGGTTATACCTTTCAGAATGTCGGTATCGACGGCTAAATTATTACCATCAATTGTAAAGTTGGCTTTTTTGCCGGTGCTTCTACAAGTTTCCCTAACGATACGCTCCAACCTAGGGGTTAAAACATCTAATGATTCCATTCTTGTGTTAAGGATGGTGGCATTAAGTTCGCGGTTTATACGCTGCTGAGAGTGCAGTTGATTACTTAAGTCGCGTAAGTTTTCTTGAATACTTCGCTCAATTTCACGGTTATCGGCAATGGTTTCATTGAGTAAGCCATGAACACTATGAAGTTCGTTATAAACCTCGAGTTCAAGCTGATCAAATTCAGGATTTTGACTATTCTGCTGACGAACCTGTCTAAATTGGGTATCAATTGACTGCTCAAGTTCATCCATATTACTTGCGAGTCTGTCGTCTTGATGCCTGAGTTGCTGGCACTGCTGTAATACAAATTTAATTTGATCATTAACCTGACTGGTAGAGGTTACGAGCTCTTCAGCAAGATTCAGTAAATCATCAATTAGCGAGATAGGAACTCGCATCGTTGATTCATTAGGGATTATATTTCGAGTGCGCGCCTGTCTCTCGACTGGCGTATTCAATAATAACTGAGAGGCTAACAGTTCTGTGGCAATACCCAGCTCTTCTGTCTTAGTTTTTTCAACCAGCTCCTGTGCTTTTTCAGCGGGTACTTCTGGTGAAGAGAATTCAAAAACAGTCTCTGTTTCGCCGTAATCGTTGGCCTCGCTGTCATCTTTAAGTTCAGATTCTTCTGATCCACCTAAAGAGGATTGGTTTAATCGCCTTGCTGTAGACTTTAACTGACCAAGTAGGGTGTCAAATTGGACGGGAAGTGGTAACTGCCCCATCATTGCTTCACCCATACCATCAAGGCAGTCTGCTGACTCTAGCAACAATTCTTTTGTTTCTGAAGGAAGTTTGTTGTCAACGGAATACTCAAGAATTTCTTCAAGTTCATGCGTAAACGCAATGAGTGAGGTGACGCCAACAACACCACTAGCCCCTTTAATGGTGTGAGTTAATCTGGCTGCTAATTGATGTTCTTCTGAGGTCGCGTTTCCATTGGCAATTTTATGGATTAGTGCTGTCGATTCAGTGATTTGGTCAGGCGTGTCCGAAAGGAAAGCTTCTAGGATCTCTGGATGTACATCTTTATCCCATTCAATCGTTAAGCCATCTTTTGAGAGCGGCAAAGGTGTAGCTGAGGTCGTTTCTTTTTCTGGGACTGTATTAGATTGGTTAGTGCTTGCTGACTCAATGTTTTGAGTGACGGAATCAACAGTTTGAGATAATTGAGGTTTTGGAGTCGCCAGTGTTAATAAAAAGGTTTGTAAGGTTTTTTCTGGCAGCTCGACTGGCCAATCTGGATGAGTCAAACAACTGGTAAGCTCTGGAAGCAGCAGCGTGTCTTTTTGTCTCAGGCTAGCGGCTAATAATTCAACCCATTGAAAGAAATGTCCGTTATTCTGAAGTGACGCCAATGAGTCAGGGTTGTTTTGTGCATGATCAATATTTTCCATTACCCATGCAAGTATTGGATTTAGGTCGTCATACTCTAGCATTTCAGTAGCTAGTTCGAGGCGTTGAAACTCCTCTTTGACCACTGAAGCGAATTGTTTACTCGCTGCTAAATCAATATCATTCGCTAACTGGCCTTGTCCAGCCAATAACATAGCGATATCTTCAAGCTCATCCGCGACTACCAAATTATTATCTGTCATAGTGGTCATCTCAGCCTGCTATCTTATCCATTAGGATTTAAGTTTAAAGACGTTAACTGACGCAACAAGCTGTTTAGCGTAAGCCGACATGTCACCAGTGAGTTGCTCTAACAAACTCATTTCTTGTCCAGTTGCAACGGTTGTATCAACAATTCGTGTTGCTCTTGCCTGAAGTACTTCACCCATTTCCATCTGCTCTTGAGAAGCACTGGCTATGTCGTTTACCGAACTTGTTAGCTGATTATTCGCGTCGAGTGTTCGTTGCATTTGGTTGGTAGCTTCTTCTGCTAGGGTAGAACCCTCAACTACCTGCTCAATGGTATGGTCCATGGTTGCAATAGTCGATTTAGTTTCTTGCTGTATATTCTTTACCAGTGTAGAAATTTGCTCGGTTGATTCTCGTGAGCTTTCAGCAAGGCGTTGAATTTCATCCGCGATTACTGAGAAGCCTTTACCCGCTTCACCAGCCGCCATGGCTTGCATATTGGCATTAAGCGCTAGTACTGTTGTTCTCTCTGCGATTCCGTTGATGATATCCGTAATGTAGTTGATCTCTTGAGAACGTTCACCAAGGCGTTTAATACGCTTACCGGTATCTTGTACCGTATTACGAATCTCACTCATACTGCTCATCGAGCGGGACACCGACTCGTAAGCGTTTTGAGTCGTTCCAGAGGTTTGTTCTGCCATGCTGTTGGTTTCAATTGCCGATTTGGCGATGCTGTCTAAGCGCTTACGAATGCGTTCGATTTGCTTTGCAGTTTCTTTCGCTTCAGCCTGTTCTTCTTGGGCCAGCTGGTTAACCGTTTGCGAGCGCTCGTTTACTGTTACAGCGGTTTGTTCAACTGACAAGGATATATTCTTAACCTTATCCAAGACTTCAGTAGTGTCCTCTGCCAGTTGATTGATCGCGTCTGCCAACGGGCCTGTCGCATCCTCAGTAACTTGTGCTCGGACGGTAAGATCACGATCACTTAAATCAGATACGGCTTCAAGCAGTGAGAACACGGAGTTATTAATAGCTTCGTTATCGTTAGATACTTTGGATTCAAGTGCAGTTCTTTCATCAACCATTCGGTTCAATGTATCACCAAGCTGCGTTAGCTCATCCTTTCCAACCAAGCGTGAACGTATGTCTTTGTTACCAGACGAAAGCTCGTTTACAACCGTTGTCAGATGTTCAATTGGTCTAGCAATAGAGTTATAAAGCAGGAAGCCTGAAATCATAATGAAGATTAGACCTAACAAAATGATCGTTGCTATCGTTGTGGTGGATAAATCTATGTTACTTTTCGACTCATTAAAAACCGCTTGGTTATTCTCTTGGTTACCTTGAACCCTTTCATTTAAAGCAGTTAATAAGCGGTCACCCATTTCTGAAATTACATCTAAAGGTTCACCAGTTGCAGATGCGTCTTGGAAGATGAAATAACGCGTTGCGATATGAAACTCTTTGGCTATGTCACTATCTTTATTTGAAAGTACTGCCATTAATTCATCAAGTCCCTTGTCGAGGTGTTCTTTGCCAGCTTTGAATTCTTCAACATTACTAGCACCTTCCGCTTCAAGCGAAGTAACAAAGTCTTCCCAAACTGGCTCAAACTTATTTCGGTTGTTTGTTAGGCGAGTTAAACCGACCGCGTGTTTAATAGAGCCAGACTTAATATAGTTAAGCGTGGTGAGGAAATCATCTTGAACAGCGCGCTTAACTTGGGTTGTTTGGTCAATTCGTTCGGTTGACTCGTTTAGGTTGCTTAGGGCTACTGAGCTGTCTTTAAGTGCTAACAGGCTCATCACACTCACCAGTAATAATATCAGTAGCGGCGCAGTAACCGATAAGGCTACACGTGACCGAATAGACATTGCACCACTTTTGATTGCTTTTGTTGCCGGATTGCTCATGAGTCATTTCCTGATGAATCTGGATTAGGATTAGTCTGGGGTTCTGCTGTGTTTATTGAGGAGGTTTCATTCTCCTGAATAATTTGTTCAAATAATTCGGTGTGGTTGGCTTCATAAAGAGTTTTATTATCAACCGAAATTTTCGTTTTGAGCCACATTGGCAGTTGTTGTGAATCAACTCTGTCGGTATCTGGGTCGTTTAAAAGTTGTTGCTGAGGTAATCGATCAATCCGAATGGCAAGCTGGGGGTAGGGCTCTTTTTCAAGAATCAATAACCAATTGGATTTGATTTGTTTAGAGTCTTTTAAGAGTTTGTGAAGATTGACAACTGGAATTAGCTTGCCGCGAAGACTGATCATTCCTTGACACCAAACAGGAGCGTGAGGAATAGGGAAAACGTCTTGCTTTTCAATGATTTCAGTTTTGATCCCAGATTCTAATAGAATATTAAAATCTGCAATCGAGTAGTAAAATTTTGAAATGCCTTGTGGCTCATTCACACTGCTTTGCACTTCATCTGACATAATTAAACTTCGCTCAATCGTTGAAGAAGATCAGCGTCAACATACGGTTTTACAATGTAGTCTAAAGCCCCAAGCTTAAGTGCCCACTTGCGGTCGACATCGTTATTCTTGCTAGAAACCATAATGATGGGAATGTCTTTAGTGTCATCATTTCTTTTTAACTTGCGACAGGTTTGGTAACCATCGCCATCTTTCATAATGATATCCATCAAAATGAGGTCAGGTTTGAAGCTATTGATGATTTCAATTGCCTCTGTTCCCGACTCAACTACTTTTACTTCGTATCCAGAAGATTCAAGTAGTTGCCTTAAGTGAACTTGCTCTGTTTTAGAGTCTTCAGCCACTAAAATTTTCTGAATGTTTTCGCTTTTTTCAGCGTTTTGTATTTCGGCACTCATTGTTGTTGTACCTGATGATTTTGGGTTGTCCAT
>CALKXC010000435.1 GCA_938004025.1 uncultured Leucothrix sp.
TAGCCACGAAGATTTTTCTTTGTCATATGGATGCCTGAAGGGCTATGACATTGAGTGTTCGCTGCATGGAGCTCGGTTTGATGTAAGAACTGGGCAGCCATCAATGGAGCCTGCTGAGCTAGCGATCAAAACCTTTCCTATTGTTTTTAAAGATAAATCGATACTAATTGATGGGTAGTTCAGCCCGCAGCTGATCTCTGTCATACCACCAATTACCATTGACCAATGCATCAATGACCTGTCCCATGCGAGGAATGAAAACAGTAGGATCATTGAGTTCTAGCTTATCCATCCAAAAATTTAATTGGCCTTGGTCTTTAACGTTACTATGACGCTCGGCAACTTTGCTGAGCATATTGGTAGTTAAGAACATTACGCTATCTCGTTTTTCATCAGTCAAACGCAAATCTGCAAGGTAGTGAGCAACGGCTGCTGCAACCGCGGCACCATCTGATTTGTCTGGGGTATCTTCAATCAGATTATTTAGCATTAATAAACTGACTTCCGCATCAACAGGGTAGGTGATAGCTAACCATAAACCGTTGCCTAGTGCAGTTACTGCTGCGGGAAGTTCTGTTCTATATAAGGTGTCGCAAGACTGGACCGCGGCTTCCCAGTTCTTTGATTCAAGATATATTATAAAAGCTTCTTTAGCTAAACCCCATGCTGCTTCAGGCATGCCTGGCTTGCCGAGCTCTATCATAATGTCAGCTGTTTCTAGTTGTAATGCTGCTCTTGATTCTGGGGCAATATCAGCTTGCATTGCCATGAGTTTAGATTGACGCTCTTCAAGCGCAATTTCTAGAAACTGGCGTGAGCTTTCAGGAGTGATTAGGTTGAGTTCGTCTTTCTGCATAATTTCTAAGGCTGAGCGAGCAACAGCGGTTGTGGAGGAGTATCTTCAAGATTGCTGTCTAACATAATAGTGAATTTATAGGGTTCGGTAACTTTTCTTGGCGATGTGAAAGGTACCAGCAACTCCGTAGGAACAGTAAGTTCTGGAGAAAATGTGGTGATAGAAACCGGATCGTCAGCGCTATATGCTAAATCGTGAACCCACAAATGATAGGTTTGATGCGACTTGAGTTTAGGCAGGTTTGCAAAGCGCATCATGCCTTTTTGGGATAGCGTACTCCATACAATGTCACCATAGATTTTCTTAGCCATCGGATCTAGCGTACGCATCCAATTGATGTTGATTACATCAGGTTGAGCTAAGAGAAACTTTCTAGATTCATATTGCGCGACTTGCTTCTTTTCAATGTTGTCAACTTTTTGCACAAACTGCTGTGAGTAAATCATAGCCGCTACCATCGCAAGGGCAATTGATATCAGTATAGTAGGCCAAAGCCAGCGTATCTGAGTATCTGATTGTTCGGTGGGTGCAGCTGGCATATAGTCAATAATGAGGTTTCTCGTTGAATTATATAATACGCTATTTTTAGCATTTAGTTTCTTTTTGTGAATAGGGCCTGGCGATGCTGCTGCAGGATGAGCGGTCATATTTACCCGCTAGAGTGTGGATTTCTATTTTAAAATCTGAGTCTAAAAAACTAGCCGATGAATGACGGCATTAATAAAAATACAAATAGGATGACGAAATGAGAATAAGGATATTACTCAGTTGTGTCGCATTAGCCACATTCTCGGCTAGTGCAATGGCATTTTCAGTTGAAGAAAACACACCTTTTGCTGCTTTACAGTGGAATTTTGGCACTGACACGACAAAGCCTGATGTAGTAATAGGGTACCGCTCGGTTGATGTGGAGACTAATGGCGACGTTAGTGGCTGGCAGGGGAGTGTGTCCTACCGGCCCGAAGAAGGTGTTGATAAATTAAAACTTGAAGCGGTCGATGGGGATGCCGATATTCAATATACCTACGGAGGCGGTTATAGTTTGCAAGAAAAGCAGGCTTTAGTGTCTGGAGGGGTTAATGGGAGTTACCTAACGGCAGGTGCTGATTATTTGATCGGTCTGCGGAAAATAGAACCTTATGTGGGTTTGACCACGTTGAATGATTACGATGTTCCCAGAGAGCCAGTTGTCAATCAACCGGTGGCACATAATCAACCAAACACTGTTGTGAATATTGATAAAAGCCAGACTGCGGTGAACAATAATCTACAAATTCAACACTTTCCGGAGTACAGGGATTGTAATTGTTGAGGCAATCAAAAAGCCGCCCGAAATAAATTTGGGGCGGCTTCTAGTAAATTTATACTATCTTGCTTATTTGATTAATCTAAGCGCAAATGGGTAGGTGTAATTCTTGCCATTTTTTACTTGAAGCCCACCGTAAATAGCAAAACCAAAACCTACAAGCATTACTAAAACGACTAAGATTTGTAAAAATGGTAGCGCTGCTGAAACTATCGCGAGTACAAATGCGAGAATTAAAATTGTGATTTGAAAATTAAGCGCTTCTTTGGCATTAATATCGATAATGCTATTCAACTTCCCTTTCGTTAACCAAACAATTAATGGCCCTAAAACAATACCCAAAAACAATACATCCCATCCGAAACCAAGAATACCCACTAGCGCTGACATGTGCGCTGCCATTCCCCAGGTACCAATCTCTTTCTTTGTTAATGACTTGCTCATAGTCTGACTCCTTTTAAAATGCCTGTTGTCGGGAATCTGCCCGATTTTTTGTGATGTTGCTAGACTATAAGTAGAAATAATAATAAATAGGTTCTAAGGGTATGCGGAAATTCTTGCTCATAGCTGTTTTACTTTCCATTCACACGACACTTTCTGCCGGTATATTTAGCTGGACAGATGCGTCTGGAAACGTTGTTTATGGTGACAGTCCTCCAGATACGGTAGTAGCAACATCCTTTGAGCCACCAAAGTTAACCATTTTGGAAAACTTTGCAAAGCGTTATGAAACCCCAAATCAAACTTCCAGGCGCTCAAGTTCTAGAGGAACTGATAATAAAACCAACAATGCGAATAGGCCGGTAAACAGAAAAGAGGCTATTCATCGATATAAAAGCGTTTCTATCATTGCACCAAAAGCAGATCAATCGATACGCGCTAATGACGGAGATGTGTCTGTGATGTTGTCAACGTCACCGAAACTTCGTAAAGGTGACAGTGTCACCGTTTATTTGAATGGTGAAGAGCATTCAACCGTCGAATCCAGAGTGGCGAATTTAAGTAATCTAGATAGGGGGGAATATCAACTTTTTGTCGAAATACGAAACGCGTCGGGCCAACTATTAAATAAATCTGAAGAGATTAACTTTAACGTTGTTAAAAACTCAGTGCTGACTAATAAAACTAAACCTTACAACCCTTATGAAACGGACCCTAGCCAATAATTTTGATAAGTACCTTCAGGGTCATGTCTGTTGGCTTCAGACTCGATTTTGAATCCATTGGCTTTTCTAATGTCATGGCCTATACCAGCTTGAAAGTTCCAGTTGCCGTAGTTATTACAAGGCTCAAAATCCAACAAATAATGCTCAAACCAGCTAGCACCTAATCGCCAGTCTTGACCTAAATCCCTGACTAGATAAAGTGCAACCGACTGCCTGCCGCGGTTACTCATATAGCCCGTTTCTAAAAGCTCGGTCATGTTTGCGTCTACAAATCGTTGACCTGTTTTACCATTGCACCAGTTCTGAATTTTTTCTGTCTGAGAAATAGAAATTTCTTTCTTTGAGCAGCTTTGACCGCGCATTCCGCCGCCTAAAAATAAATCTCCGCCGTGTTTGTAAGAAGCAAAGTGGTAGTAGTCTCTCCAAAGCAACTGACAAATTAACCAGCGCGTCGATTCATTCTCTAACTTTTCTTTTTCGAATCGTCTTACCTCATGATAAACATGTCTGGGTGATAAACAGCCATTGGCTAACCAAGGCGACAGCTTACTTGAGTAATCTTCTCCCAGTAGCTGATTCCTAGTTTCTTTGTAATTCTCAAAGGCATTACCCGACCACAAATAAGCACTAAGCCGGCTCAATGACGCCTCTTCACCGCCCTTAAATTGCATGACTGCCTTGTCAGAAGACGTTCGGCTATCTGATACTGGGTTTTCTTCAAGTCCTTGAATAGTAATGCTTTCTGGTTGAGGTGGCAGCGTTGTTGGAGTGTCACAACAAGCGGGTACTGACCAAGGTTGCTCATCCCAATTAGTTTCAATCATCCTTCTAAACAAAATATAGCTGTTAGGTAAGGAAGCGGGCTCAGAGGGCAGTGTATTGATATCGAGCAAGGTGGCTCCGCCAACAATTTCAAGCTCGCAGAATTTTTTAACCGCTGTTTCTTGGAGCTGTTCACAATAACCACACTCATGAGGCGCAAAGATTTTTTTTGCGTTGGTTTGAGTAACCAAATCTTTTAAAACGTCGGCGGCATCGCCTTTAAGCATGATCAGTTCATTCCCCAGCTTTTGCAAAGCGCCACGCAAAGCGACCAAACTTTCCCATAAAAAATTGGCTCTATACGGGCCAAGGCTTTGAACACCATGCTGTTCATAATGAATAACTTCATCGTAGACAAACACGCATATTAAACGCTCAGAGGATTCACTGGCTCTAATAAGCGCTGGGTTGTCATGTAGACGTAAGTTTTTACGAAACCAGAGAATATTTGTTTGCATGGCTTAACTCAGAAAATCAAAAATATTGTTCAGTGGTTATATGACCCGGCTTGCGTCGGAGGTGTTTCCTTAGTCCTTTTTCTGCCAATACTGAACGTGCATCAGCAATCATGTTTTGATTTCCACATAACATGATGTGAGTAGTTTCAGGTTCAATCTTTAAGTTTGCAGCTGCTTCGAATTGTCCATCCGAAATCAACGCTGGAATTCTGCCTTTCAAAGCACCCGCTTTATCTTCACGGCTGACAATCGGGACATAACAGAATTGTGATGATTCGCTAAACCCACTAATCATCTCTTGATAAGCTAAATTGTTAGCGTATGAAACGGCATGCACAAGCACCAATTTATCAAACTTATCCCATACTTCATTTTGCTGAAGTATCGATAAATAAGGGCCAAGGCCAGTACCCGTTGCAAACATCCACAAGTTCTTTGTATCAGGTAATTCATCAAGTACAAAGAAACCCGCAGCAGGTTGGGATATCTCAATCGTGTCGTTAGGCTTTAATGCTGCCAACCCATTTGACATTGGGCCGTCAGGTACAATGTTATAAAAAACTTCTGCAATATCTTGCTCAGGAGAGTTAACCAAAGAGTAGGGCTTAGCCATAGGCCCGCCATCAATTTGTAATTGAACCCTAACGAACTGCCCCGCTTTAAAAGGCTGTAATTCCGCTTCTAATCTGACTGAAAAAAGGTTTTCAGCCCATTGTTTGTTTTCAATTACGCGTGCAGCAAGAAATGCAGAAGCCATAGTTTTAATTAACCTTGTGGAACTAAGTTATCAACTGATGAAGGACCATCACCAAAGAAAAACTTGTCCATTTCTTCTTCTAGAAATTTACGATCCTTTGGATTGATTGGTGACAAACGATACTCATTCATTAGGATTGTTTGATGACCAACCCACTGCTTCCAAGCTTCTTGTGAGACATTTTCAAAAATCCGCTTTCCTAGATCTCCCGGATAAGTCATTCGTTCAAGACCTTCAGCTTCTTTTTTCAGCAAGACGCAGTTTACCAATCGACTCATAGTGTTAATTCCTTAAAGGTTTCTAATAAATCTTGTACGGGAGTCGCTAAACCACCGTTAAATTCTTCATGTATGTTATACCAAAGTGACTCATCGGTCTCATTGACTGCATTAGTATGGGGATTTTGATACGGAATCAAAAGAGGGTAGATGGTCAGTCGGTAGTGGCTAAAGGTGTGCTTATAGTTTTCTAAGGCCTTTGCCGAATCGATAGTTCCGTTATCATAGCCTTGTTTCTCTAGCCAATCATTAGCATCGCCAAGGTCCTCAAACTGTGGGAATCCCCATAGTCCTCCCCAAATACCAATGGGTGGGCGCTTTATTAAGTAGATATCCGAGTCCTTGTATAGCATCAGCATAATGGCACTACGCTCAGGAATTGTCTTTTTTGGTTTTGGCGTTGGATACAAATGAGTGGTGCTGGTTTCTTTTGCCAGACAATCAGCTTGTAGGGGGCATTGTTCGCAGCTCGGTCGAGATCTACTGCAAAGTGTAGCTCCCAAATCCATCATTGCTTGAGTGTAATCGGCATGTCGCTGTGGTGAAACGTTTTCAGGTAGGTGATTTTCAGCAAGGGTCCATAGCTTTTTTTGCACTTTGGCATTTCCATACCAACCTTCAACGCAATGAAATCTAGCGAGTACTCTCTTAACATTTCCATCCAAAATAGCTTGTTTTTGTTTGAATGCGATAGAAAGGATGGCTCCAGCTGTAGAGCGACCGATGCCGCTAAGTGCTGTGACTTCTTCTAATGAGTCAGGAAATACGCTGGAGTGCTCATCTCTTATTTGTTGCGCTGCTTTGTGCAAATTTCTCGCCCGAGCGTAATACCCTAGACCTGACCAATGTTTTAAAACGTCATCAATCGGTGCGTTGGCAAGTGAATCCAAATCTGGAAAGCTAGCCATGAATTTTTCATAGTAAGGAATGACTGTGGCAACTTGAGTTTGCTGCAACATTATCTCTGAAATCCAAACCCGGTAAGGCGTTATGGGGTGCTGCCAAGGTAAATCCTTGCGGCCATGTTGGTCAAACCAATCTAATACACGCTCGGAGAATTCAGGAATCGTTGCCATGGGGGTAAACAGAGATGTAAAAAAACTGAGTGTAACCTATTGCTAGTGAAAAAAAAGGCCGAAGCAATTACTGCTTCGACCTTTAGTATTATCAAGTGCTTAGTTGTTATCCTTTGGTGAACTCTGGGTAAGCTTCCATACCACATTCGCCAATATCAACACCTTCGTACTCTTCTTCTTCGCTAACGCGAATTCCCATGATGGCCTTAATAATTAACCATACGATGAGTGAGGCAAAAAATACCCAAGCAAAGATAACGCCAGCTCCAACTAACTGACCCGTAAACGTAGCGCCATCTTTAGTTAGTGGTACTGCTAGAAGTCCCCACAAGCCAACTACACCATGTACTGAGATTGCACCGACTGGATCATCAATGCGTATTTTGTCAAAGAACAAGATAGAGAACACGACCAGAACACCACCAATAGCACCGATAGCCGTTGCCATTATCGGAGATGGAGTATCAGGTGAAGCGGTAATCGCAACAAGACCAGCCAA
>CALKXC010000436.1 GCA_938004025.1 uncultured Leucothrix sp.
AACGCTCTGGATGGAAGTCGTTTATCGCTTATACCCATCGATATAAATGGCGATAAACAGTTTACCGTGGAAGATAATGTTGACTACAAGGGTCAAAGCACGATCATTTCCGGCGTTCAGCAACAGTCACTGGGTATGGTATTTGAGCCTCCAGCTATCATTAGTCATAACACGCGAATCGAAGGGAAATATCAGTCTGGTACGGGGAGTAGTGCTCGTATGCTAAGGGAGTCAAATAGCCGTTTTACAGGGCGAATGTCGTGGAAAAAGCTAAGGTGAGACGGGCACCCTGCAACGCATTTCGTTTGCAGGGTGTTGCATTTTTTAAAAGCTTAAGCTTCAGCAGCATCCAGCGTCCGACGCGTATCCGCTTCAACCTCATTCAACTGGTCGAGCGTCAAATGACAGCTAATCTCATGCCCATCATTCAACTTCAAGATCGGTGGTATCGTGGTATTACACGTTCCATCCATCGCCATAGGACAGCGGTTATAAAACGGGCAACCGACGGAAGTCATCTCCACTCCACGCGAAATGCCAACGGCCATTTCACGCTTTTGCATGGTGTCTTCTAACCAACCAATGCGCATTTCTGGTACGGAGCTGATCAGCAAGCGAGTATAAGGGTGGAAAGGGGGCACAAGCACTTCATCCGTAGGCCCTTGTTCTACTACACGGCCAGCGTAAAGCACGACAATCTCGTCAGCGAATGACGCGACTGTCGACAAATCATGACTAATGAAGACAAATGACACGCCTGTTTTATCGCGAAGGTTAGTGAGTAGCTTAATGACATTGGCGCCAACGATACTATCGAGTGCGGAGGTTACCTCATCACAAAGCAGGACTTCAGGCGTTGCTGCGAGAGATCTTGCAAGGTTGATGCGTTGCTTTTGACCACCAGACAGCTCCATCGGGTATCGACTCGCAAACTCAGGTGGCAGCTCAACCATCTCTAAAATTTCAGAAACTTTGGCGTGCTTCTCTTTACCTTTAAGCCCGTGATAAAACTCTAGCGGTCTACCGATAATATTGCCGATTAGCTGCTTAGGATTAAGCGCGGTGTCGGCCATCTGGAATACAAATTGCACCTTCTGCAGCTCTGAAAGCTTACGATCTTGCAGGCTGCCTTCAAGCTTTTCACCGTCTAAAATGATATCACCACGCGCTGCTGGCAGCATTCCTGCCATCACTCGCGCTAAGGTAGATTTACCACAGCCTGACTCACCGATAACCCCAACCACATGGCCATTTTTCACACTGACGTTTATGTCTTTAAGTATCGGGATTTTAGGCTCACCATTTACATTTCCACCGTAACCTGCGGTGACTTCACGAACTTCTAAGTTATCGGTGTCACGATTGTGCTCTGCGCCCACATCGGTTCCTAAACCTGCGATTGGCTTCGGTCTGACCGCCTCCATCAGGCGCTTGGTGTAAGCGTGCTGTGGCCGATTGATGATTTGATCAGCTGGCCCTTGCTCCATCACTTCACCGCTGTAAAGTACAACGATGTGGTCGGCTATTTGCGCTACCACCGCAAGATCATGTGTGACATAAATCGCCGCAGAGTTTTCTTCATGAATAACTTTCTTAAAGGCTTTCAAAACTTCAATCTGCGTGGTGACGTCTAGTGCTGTTGTTGGCTCGTCTAACACCATTAAATCGGGCTTGCCACACAAAGCCATGGCTGCCATTAATCGCTGTAATTGCCCACCTGACACTTGATGAGGATAGCGATTACCAATTAACTGAGGGTCTGGTAACTCTAAAGCCTCGTAAAGCTCTTCGGCACGTTTAGTAGCGGCTTCCTGATCCAAAATACCGTGCAGCACTGCCGACTCAGTGACCTGCTCGCCAATGGTTAACGCAGGGTTGAAGGTTGCCGCCGCGCTTTGTGCGAGGTAGGCCACTTTGGCGCCACGAATTGAGCGCTGTTTGAGTGGATCCATCGACAGGAGATCGTCTCCCCTTAACTTCACTTCACCACCCGCGAAATGTAGTCCAGGTTTGGTGTAGGCTAGTGACGCCAGTGAAATTGTCGTTTTACCAGATCCTGACTCGCCGATCAGCGCAACCACTTCACCTTTATGAATATTAAAATCTACGCCTTTAACGATGGGTATTTCGACGCCCTCATCGCTTGTAGCACTGATACGCAGGTCTTTTACTTCAACTAATACTTCCTTTTCCATGACAATCCTCCCTTAGATCATTTTCTTAGCGAGACTTCCACCAGACTTGGCAGAGATGTCATCGACAATCAGGTTAATCGCAATGGTAAAGGATGCAATCGCTAATGCAGGCCAGATAGCAGCGTAAGAGGTCACGGTGTTTCCATCTAAATCGATACCACCACTGAGCCCTGCTAGGTTTTCACGAACCATGCTGCCCCAATCCGATGCGGGAGGCTGGATGCCTAACCCTAGGAAGCTCAAACTGGAAATAAACAACACGACAAACACTAAACGCAAACCAAAGTCAGTGGCTAGCGGCATGATGGCATTGGGTAAAACTTCTGATTTAATAATCCACCAGATGCGCTCTCCACGAGCATGTGCCGCTTCAACAAAGTCTTGCACCATAATGTCTTGTGCAAGTGCGCGGGCTATTCGAAACACGGAGGTTGCGTAGATTACCCCAGCCAAACCAATCAGTATTGGAACGGATGAGCCTAACGCTGCAATCACAATCAAGCCCAGCATAATCGAGGGGAGCGCGAGAATGGCATCGTTGATCCGACTGATAATCATATCAATCCACCCTCCTTTGACTGCCGCTAAAATACCTAGCGTGATTCCCATGGAGTAAGCCAATAAGGTGGCCAACAGTGCAATACCAATGGTATTCCGAGCGCCATAAAGCACCCGTGATAGCGTGTCCCTTCCCAGATGATCCGTGCCCAAATAAAAGGACCCGTACTCATTATCGTGGGCAACCATAAAGCTGTCGTCACCGTCCATATCCATCTCATGATGCGGCGATATCGAAGGCCCTATGGCCACGATTACTAACCAAAAAATAACGACTAAACTGGCTAGTTTACCCACCCAAGAGAGTTTTAACTTTCGCTTCGGCGGTGCATCCGGTAACTCTGCAAATGCATCCAGTTTGGCGAGAATTTCATCTTCATTTTTTATTACTTCACTCATATCCGTATCTCCGCCGTTATTTCGGGTGTCTTAATCGTGGATTAGACAGAATCGATGCGATATCAGCTAACAAGATCAATATCACATAGACTGCACAGAAAATCATCGCACAAGCTTGTACCAGCGGTAGGTCGCGGGTTTGCACGCCGTCGATCATCAACTTGGCTAAGCCGGGATAAGAGAAAATCGTTTCTACGATCACCACGCCACTGACAAGATAAGCGAGGTTAAGCGCTATAACGTTGACGATAGGGCCAATTGCGTTATAAAGCGCGTGACGTAAGATAATGCGCTTACGCGGAACACCTTTTAGAATCGCCATTTCGATGTATGGCGAACTCATGACATTTAGAATACCGGCACGCGTCATTCGTATCATCTGAGCGGAAACAACAATCACCAAAGTGATCATCGGCATCGCCATTGCTTTTAGCAACTCGGACCAATTCTCGTTACCCGTCAAGTAAAGCGTTGCAGGTAACCACTTTAGTTTAACGGCAAAAATTAACACCATAATCGTGGCGATAAAAAACTCGGGCACTGAGATAGTACTTAATGTACCAAAGGTCACAATGCGATCGAGTCGAGTACCTGGGTGCATAGCAGCCCAAAGCCCTAAGACGATTGAGATAGGTATTGATATTAGGGAGACCATTCCCGCCATTATCAAGGTATTCCAAATACGGCTATCGATAAGGCTTGATATCGAGGCACCACCGGCTTTAGAAATACCAAGATCACCACTGGCCAAGTTCCCCAGCCAACTGAAATATCGGATGTACCAGGGTTGATCCATGCCAAGCTCTGCTCGCAGCGCAGCTAACGTTTCAGGTGTCGCGGATTGACCAAGGATAATATCCGCCACGTCGCCAGGTAAAATGCTGGTGATGACAAATACAATCACTGAAACTACAAACAACGTCGCGATACCAATACCGAGTCGTTGTAAAACCATTCGCATCATCATGGAATAGTTATCTCCTTTATTATTAACCTGGTTTTATTCGCCCTTGATTTGAGCTTTTGCTACTTCAATTTTCTTCATGACATGGTCCGGCAGCCCCTTATAATCCCTGCCAAACTGCCATAAAAATTGTTCGTACATGCCGTTATCAAACATAAAACCCGCTTCGGTAATCGACTCATCTCGCTCTTCACGTATGCGCGTTTGCAATGCACCAATATCGATTGATTCTGCAACCTTTACATCTGAAATGATCTTGATGGGAGTTAAAGCCTCTAGAATTACTTTTGCCTCTGTCCAATACTCGGTAAATCCACCTTTACCAAACGATCGAGTAATCGTTTCATCATCATCTAATGTGATTTCTACAAACGGCTGGCGAAACAATGGACTACTGGCACGTACACTACTGATTGACTGCGCACGAGGCGGCCAACTGACGAGTTCATCGATGATTGGATTATCTGTGAACTGATCCAAAGTATGGTTCATAGTTGAAGGTAGCCCAGTGCTAAGCGACTTTTGTCAGTTAGACTTTTTAGAGGGGTGTAAGGTATACGGCAAGTTGAGCTAGTCACTGAGGTGCAGAAGTACTGCACCTCAGTGCTTTACTCAGTTTTAGCGATGGATTCTAGCGATTAAGCCATCCAAACGAACTCAGGCCACTCACAACCACCTACCTGTCCTAACGGTACGTTCGGAATACCCATGATGTTTTTAGCAACACCATCATTGATATTTGAGAACGCAGGAATAACCATTCCAGAACCGTTATGAACCAATGTCTGCATTTCACAATACATCGCGTGGCGCTTGTCTGGATCTAGCTCAGATAGTGATGCCGTTAGTAGCTCGCCCATGCGCTTGTTATTCCAGAACGTGTCGTTCCACTTAGCACCTGGTGCAAACTGGATGGCCAACTGTGAGTTCGCTGTAGGACGCATGTTCCAAGTAACCACATTTACTGGCTCCTTCATCCAAACCGCTCCCCAGTAACCATCGTTAGGCACTTTCTTCAGCTTAAGGTCAAAGCCAATTTTAGCGGCATTCGCTTGAGCCAATAAGCAAGTATCTTCGATTCCTGAAGTAACTGGCGCTACAAATATTTCTGCACCGTCTACACCCGCTTTCTTGAAATGGAACTTAGCTTTGTCTAAGTCAAATTCACGCTGGGGTAGTTCAGAGCAGAAGTCAGCACCGTGTGCTGAAGAAATAGGTGTATCGTTACCGATCGAACCTTTTCCTTTAAGAATACGCTTTACGATACGCTCACGATCTTGAAGGAACTGCATGCCTTTAACGAAGTCATCGTTTTCGCCCGGTGCAGAGTTCTTCAGGCAGCAAATACCTAGCTGAAGTGCTGCAGGGATAGACGATAGGTTGACGTTGTCCGCTGAATCAATCTGGCGGAATGCCTTAGGCTCGATGTTAGATGCTATCTGTACGTCGCCTGAAATCAGTGCGTTAACACGTGCAACAGGATCTGTAATCGCTGTTAACTCAATCGCATCAAGGTTTGCACCTTCACGCCAGTAGTTTTCATTACGCTTGTGAACTGACTTTACGCCAGGCTCAAACGACTCGCTGGTAAACGGACCTGTTCCATTCCAGTCGCCTGTAGAGTCCGCTTTGATTACCTTGTTTTGGAATAATCCTAACAAAATCGGTAAGTCAGCATTTGGACCATTTAGAATGGCTTTAACTTCCATTGGACCAGACTTTTTCCATTCCTTTACAGAGCTCATAACCGATTTAATAACCGATGTAGACTTCTCACCTAGATGGCGATTCATACTGTAAACAACATCTTCTGGAGTTAGATCAGAACCGTCGTGAAACTTAACCCCTTTGCGAATGGTGAATGTCCACTCCGACGCATCTGAGTTCGGTGTCCATTCTGTAGCCAGTTCAGGCATTGGGGTGATGTTTTCGCCAAGCTGTACTAAGCCGTTGTAAACGGCACGGCCACGGCTGTAGTCGATGTTTGAAGTGAAGAGTCTTGGATCAACTTTATCGTCTGGTCCGTGTAGGTTAGAAGCATAGCGAAGCGTGCCACCCTTCTTTGGCTCTGCGGCCATTGCAACTTTAGCGTCTAGCAGTAAGCTTTTAGCGGCGACTAGCGAAACACCAGTCATCAATGACAGCTTCATCATCTCGCGACGA
>CALKXC010000437.1 GCA_938004025.1 uncultured Leucothrix sp.
AAGTGGTGAGAGCTACGCGACGCTAAACGACGGTCAGGCAGTAGAGTTTGAAGTTGGTCAAGGCCAAAAAGGTCCTTGTGCTAACAATGTAGTGCCTGTTTAACAGTCGCCACTCGCACGATGATATCGCGGCCGACTGAGGAATCAGTTGGCCGTTTTTGTTTGTAGATTCCTAGAAATAATTTCTTTATTTCACAACCCTTCCAAATAACTCACCATTATTGTTTAGTCTGCTTGCATGCAATAAATGCAAATTATCTTCCGTTAGTCAGTAGTTTAGGTCTTCCCATTGCAAAACCTCATGGTGTTGTAAAAACAATTCTATAAAGTCTTACTGTTATTCTTCAAAGCGCAAGGAAGGCATCGTTAATGAAAGTCTTATTAAGCATTGGCATAGCGGTAAGCTTCTCTGTCCTCCTATCCACTGGCGTCGTTATTGCTGGAAGTGGTTCATCCCAATCGTTTCCACCTAACACGGTTGTTATGATCTCATCTGATGGGTCAGAACCCTTAGAGTTTGATGAAAACGGTGTTGTTACTAATTTGGATTATCCAAATGTAGTGAGTGAGAGACCACTTAATATAGTGTTGAATCCTGGTGAGGCTGAAGAAGCCCTTCAATCGGTATTAAGGGTAATGCCGAGATTAGAAAACGGAACTCATGTCGGGTTTTTGCATCACATACCCGTTAACCCCAGACTTTCAACGCATGTTGCTGCCGGAGCTTTCATTCGTCGCGGAGAGCAAGAAACAAGCTTAAACGGAATTATTGAGCCGGAGAAGAAAAAAGGCGTGGATCCCATGCTGCAATTGGGGCTAACTTACAAATTAACCCCAGGCCTTTCGGTGACCAGCGAGTTTCAGCGATTCTTCATATCTGAAGATGAAGATCTTGAGCGCTATGCAATTGGCATCGTATATACCTATTGACGTTAAGCCACGCCCTTGTTGCCATCCACCCCTTTTAAAGTGGGCGTATTGAGCTCAACGCGGCCGATGGTTTTTTTGTCTTTCAGATAGTCTGAAACCACTTCCCAGATTTGCTTGTTATCGGGAACGTTTTCCTGAACACTTGCCCAGCCAGCTACAGGGTACTCTTTCTTGGCGTCTAAAGGTTTTCCATCAAGTTCTAAATCAGACACTCGGCTACCCATCGCAGCTGTTGGGTCAAAGCTGAAGCCTAATCCGCCGACTCGAACCATATCGCCACCTTGTTGGTAGTAAGGGTCAGGATTGAAGAGATTGTCTGCAACATCTTCTAGAATTTCTTTGATTAGCTCACCACTTAAAAGGTTACGAGTAACCGTGCCATAGGTGATAGCGGTTTGATCAGCGACATGCTCGAAGGTTATTGGTTGGCCGGGTAAAATGCTGGTTCCCCAACGGAAGCCTGGAGAGAAAGCAATCGGTGCATCAAGTCCTTCCATTAGCGCGTTACAAATTAATTGGTCAAACGTGCCATTGAAGTTGCCTCGGCGATAAAGCGTGTCATCACAAACTGCCAGCTCTTCGGCGAGTGCTTTTTCATAGGGTGCGCGGCTTTTTTCAATTAGCTGCGTCATGCCTGCATCGGCTTTAATCAGATTAGAGAAAACTGGTAATAGCTTGTAACGGAAGTCAGTTACCTTGCCACCTTTAACTTCTAGATCCAAGACACCTAGGAACTTACCATTAGAACCCGCGTTAGTGACGAGAGTTTTACCCCCTGAGTTTTCAACAATCGTTGGCTGGTAGATTCCGTCATGTGTGTGACCACCCATAATCGCATCGATTCCGGTAACGCGGCTAGCTAGCTTTAGGTCAACATCCATTCCGTTGTGGGAGAGAAGAATAACGGCAGCTGCACCTTTTTCACGCGCTTCATCTACCATTTCTTGCATGCGATCCTCACGGATGCCGAAGCTCCACTCCGATACAAAATGACGAGGGTTAGCGATAGGGGTGTATGGGAAAGCCTGACCTAGAATGGCGACAGGCACTCCGTTGATTTCTTTGATCACGTAAGGATCAAACACTGGCTCTTCGAAATCAGTCGTGATTATGTTTTGTGCTAAGAAATTAATTTTCCCGTCAAAATCATTCTCCACCACTTCAGTGATTCGGTCCATGCCGTAAGTCATGTCCCAGTGTGCCGTCATGATATCAACCCCTAATTCGAGCTGGGCATCGACCATGTCTTGGGCATTCGTTTGAAGTGCGGTCCAGGAACCTTGCCAAGTGTCTCCACCGTCTAGCAGTAACGAATCTGGGCGTTGAGATCGTACTTTATCGACTAACGTTTTGAGGTGTGCAAAACCACCGACTTTTCCGTATTTTTGCGCTGCTTCTTCAAAGTTGAGGTAAGTGAAGGCATGAGCTTCCAAAGAATCAGGCGCTATTCCGTAGTGTTTTAAATAGTCCTTACCCACGAGGTGAGGGGGGCGGCCGTTCATTTCACCGATACCAAGGTTTATGTTTGGTTCGCGAAAGTAGATAGGGTTGAGCTGAGCGTGGCAGTCCGTAAAGTGCATGACTGAGACATTGCCAAAAGCAGGCATCTCATAGGGGTCTGATGGGCTATTGGCAAAAGCGTTATTGAGCGAGAAGCCTGCTGCACTCGCAGCTGCCATCATTTGTAAAAACTCTCTACGGTTTAAGCTCACTACATCCTCCTAATTGGCGATTCGTCTAACCATTTCGAGCTATTTTAAAGATAAATAGGGCGGTTGTCCCTTGGCCTTTTTAGATAGATAGCAATTCAGCTTACCCGAAAATGTGCTGACCTGATAAAAAGCTTATGTCCTTGCAATCTTTGAATTTGCGTTACCGCTTAATGCAAATGAGATACAATTTCGTTTAACTAGCGGAGGCTCGAATAACATGCAAAGCAAAGAATACGATTACGTCATAGTAGGTGCCGGATCAGCCGGTTGTATCTTGGCCAATCGATTGACAGAAGATGAAAATGTCAGCGTATTACTACTCGAATTTGGTGGCAGTGATCGTAGTATTTTTATCCAGATGCCGACCGCATTATCGATACCCATGAACACTGAGAAGTTTGCTTGGCAATATGAAACTCAGCCCGAACCCTTCCTTGATAAACGTGAAATGCATTGCCCGCGCGGTAAAGTGCTAGGCGGTTCTTCATCCATCAACGGAATGGTGTTCTTACGCGGCAATGCTAAAGACTACGATGAGTGGGAATCTCACGGTGCCTCGGATTGGTCTTACAAACACTGTCTACCCTATTTTAAGAAGATGGAAGATTGGTCTTTTGCTGCTGATAACTATCGAGCAAAAGGTGGTCCGGTGGGTGTTAACAACGGTAATAACCGTAAAAACCCACTTTACAATGCATTCATAGAAGCGGGAAAGCAGGCGGGTTATAACTACACTGAAGACTATAACGGTGAGCGCCAAGAAGGCTTCGGCCCGATGCACATGAACGTTAAAAACGGCCGACGTCAATCAACGGCAAATGCTTATTTAAAGCCGGCGATGAAACGTCCAAACCTGACGGTTGAAACACATGCGTTGACGCAACGCATCATTTTGGATGGTAAAAAAGCAACGGGCGTTGAATACAAGCATGGCGGTGCTATCAAGCAGGCACTAGCTAAACGTGATGTCATCGTGAGTGCAGGATCTATCGGATCGCCACAGTTGCTTCAGGTCTCGGGCATTGGTCCGGCTGATGTGTTGAAAGAAGCAGGCATTGAAGTTAAGCACGACCTACCGGGTGTTGGCGAGAACCTCCAAGATCATTTGGAGTTCTACTTCCAGTACAAGTGCAAGCAACCGATCACCCTTAATGGCAAGTTAGACTTATTCAGTAAGTTTAAAATTGGGGTCGAGTGGATCCTATTTAAAACCGGCTTAGGTGCCACTAACCACTTTGAGTCTTGCGCGTTTATTCGTTCTAAAGCGGGCGTGGAATGGCCAGATATTCAGTACCACTTCCTGCCAGCGGCGATGCGATATGACGGTAATGCAGCGTTTGCTGGGCATGGTTTTCAAGTGCACGTAGGACACAATAAACCCTTTAGCCGCGGCTCGGTTCGGGTAACTTCACCTGACTTTAGTGTGAAGCCTAAAATCTTGTTTAACTACTTAGAAAAACAAGAAGATATCGAAGGCTTCCGTGCTTGTGTGAGACTAACGCGTGAAATTATTGAGCAATCTGCTTTTGATGAATTCCGTGATGGGGAAATCCAACCTGGAGAAGATGTTCAGACCGATGAAGAAATCGATGCGTTTGTTCGCCAAGCGGTAGAGAGCGCTTATCATCCTTCTTGTAGCTGCAAAATGGGTACGGATGAAATGGCAGTCGTTGGGCCTGATACTCGTGTGCATGGGATTGAAGGTTTGCGGGTTGTGGATTCTTCGATATTCCCAACAATTCCGAATGGCAACTTGAACGCGCCAACGATGATGTTAGCAGAGCGTGCTGCGGATATTATTAAGGGGAAAGGCATGTTGCCAGAAGATAATTCGCCGGTGGGAATTGCGGAGAATTGGCAGACTGAGCAGCGGTAGTTTTTAGCTTAAGTCAGACCTAAAAAGAGCCCGAATTCGGGCTCTTTTTATTGTTTAATCTGGCGTAGATTAACTACGCTTACGACGTCGAACCTTACGCGGCGCGCCATCACCACCAGATACGGCACCTTCAAGCACACTCATTTCACCCCGGTTCTGCGCTTTTGCCCCAGTAGACACTTCACCTAGGCGCTTTTCGATATCCTCAATCGTAGGCTTTTCACCCTTGATATGATTATCTAAAGCTTCACGCATTGCAGCGACATGCTCAGGCGAGGTGCCACAGCAGCCACCAATAATCTTAGCGCC
>CALKXC010000438.1 GCA_938004025.1 uncultured Leucothrix sp.
GGGGCTAAATTGCCCAAAAAAATAAATTTGCGTTAGACGCGCGCGCTTTATACCATGTTTGTTTTGCTAAATCCAACAATCGGTAACAGAAACCCTATGCCCGTCACTATAAAAACAGCTGAAGAAATTGAAAAAATGCGCGTTGCTGGCAAGCTTGCGTCACAAGTCCTAGATATGATCAAACCTCATGTTGTTCCGGGCGTTACTACCAATGCTTTAAATGATATTTGCCATAATTATATAGTCGATGAACTTGGGGCCATCCCTGCACCATTGAATTATGGAAACCCTCCCTTTCCAAAGTCTATTTGCACCTCAGTAAATACACAGATCTGTCACGGTATTCCAAGCGACAAACAACTAAAGAAAGGTGACACTGTCAATATTGATGTTACGGTCATTAAAGATGGCTATCACGGTGATACAAGCCGTATGTATCACGTAGGGCAAATTGCACCGCCAGCAGAAAGACTCAGTAGAATCGCACAAACCGCCATGTACATAGGAATAGACATGGTTAAGCCTGGCATAAAGCTCGGCGACATTGGACATGCTATTCAAACATATGCCGAAGCAAATCATACTTCCGTAGTCAGAGAATACTGCGGTCACGGGATCGGTGCAGTGTTCCACGAAGAACCGCAAGTTCTTCACTATGGAAAAGCCGATACGGGAATGGCCCTTAAACAGGGGATGACCTTTACTATAGAGCCAATGATTAACTTAGGAAAACGTCATACCAAACTTTTAGGTGACAAGTGGACCGTCGTTACAAAAGACCGCTCTTTATCTGCACAATGGGAACATACGATCCTCGTTACCGAATCGGGCTATGAAATTTTAACGCTGCGAGATGAAGAGGAAAACTGGCAAAAACTCCTCCCCCAGAATAGCTGAGCTCAAGAAATACGCAGAACCCTAAAGCATGAGTCAATGAAAATAATTATACATATCAGTATTTTGCCTTAACCTTACTGACTTAACAAAAGACTCTAAATGCAAAATTGGTACAAAAACAGCAAGGTGTTGTAAATTAAACACACCTTTGCTCTGCAAACGCTTGACTCGTTATGGTGAATCCTATAAATTTGAAGTCAATAGGTGGACTAATACACATCCACCTTAAGCTCTCCATTAGGATTGCTCCGCGATGCCAATATACCAAATCATAACTCGGGGGTAAGGCATCGGATTATCTATAGCGTCACTAGTAATTCTTCTTATTTAAGCTTCGGCCCAAGACATTATTTACTGTGCGCGACTCGTTAGGCTTTAATTTGACATTCTCAAACTTAAATTTACAAGACTCTTTTGTTGCTTCAATTGAAGCAGCAGGATACGTTTCACCCACAAAACTTCAGTCACAGCTAATACCATTAATTGGTGATCGCAAAAGTGCAGTTGTGTGGAGCCAGTCCGCTGCGGGCAAGACCGGTGCGTTCTTAATCCCTGCGGTCAATTACATATTGGCTAACCCTCTAGAAGAAAAACGTGGTGCACGCATACTAATCCTTACCTCTAGACGGGACAGAGTAAGCCAAATCAATTACACACTAAAGCGACTGACCCGTGATCATAATATGCGGTTTGGCTTTATTGTCAGTGGCCGGCCATATCAGCCACAAATGCGCCTTATGCGACGCCCGCTAGACATGATGGTAGCCACACCTGGCAGGCTTAATGACTTAGTCGATAATAACAAAGCAGATTTTTCACAATTAGAAATGTTGATCATTGATGATATGACCACCATTTTCCAGAAAAACATGCATGACCTTATAGGCAAGATTCTCGGCCAAGTAAATCAAGAATGCCCAACGATTGCCTTTGTTCGACAAGATCCTGCTGTTAATGGATTGGTGAAGAAGTTATTTCCTGATGCAATTGAAATCGAAAGCCAAGATGACGAAAGCGAAGAACTTGACGCATCTGCTGACAATCAAAACGTCGTAAGCCAAGCAGCGCAAAGAAAAACAAATCATAGTGAAACCACACTCAGTTTCCCTTCGCATGAACAACATGCTTACGTTGCTGATGACTACACACATAAAATAGCGTTGATGGATCACTTCTTAGATGAATTCGCTGGTGAGCCTACCGTCATTCATACAGCAACGACCAAAACGGCAAAAGCACTACAAGAAAACTTATCAAACCATGGACATGTCGTTGATTTAGCGCACGAGTTAAAAAGTGAAGAAATTTCACTGACTGACACGCCCACTTTAATTGTTTCAGATCAACAATTAATTAGCCTGCCTAAAGGTAGTGATAAAAATACCTTACACTTTGACTTACCCTACAAGTTAGATAATTACAGAAACCGCCTCGACATTCATGATGCTGGTCGTGAATCTGCAATGCTTATTTTAGCTGACGGTAACGACTATGACGCTTTAAGGCGAATAGAAAAAGAGATTGGTTCTCCAATTGAGCAAAAGACAGCGCCAGGACTTGAGCCACTAAACCCGTTTATCAGTACTCAAGCAACCAGACCTAAAAAGACGAACACCAGAAAGCAAAGTAATTCTAATGCGGCCAAAAAGACCTCTAATCAATCGAGAACCAATCAGGCGCGCACAAATAAAGGTCGAACAGTCAGAACATCATCAAAAAAACCCGCCGGCGGGACAACTGCAGGCAAAACTAAGATTACCCATGCTCGAAAGAAAACAACGAGTAAAAGCCCCTCAACCGATGAGAAGGATACTAGGCGTCAACGAAAAGGCCCGTATGGTCGGTTAAATGGCGGTGCACAAAGAAAGCGTAACGACTTTGGAGTAAGTTCGGTTGGCACAAAGAATAACCAACCTGCACAAATGGCGAATAGTGAGTGGGATAAGGCGATTGCTGATAATAAACCCAGTAAAGAACCTAGAGTTGTTATACGCTATAAAGACAAGAAGCGTACCTTGTTAAAGGATGACTCTAAACCAGACGCCTAACATCGACTGATTCGCATGACATGGACTGATCAATGCAAGCTAATTTAAAGGCAAGGCAACAAGGTCAAGGATGGCTGGTTAGTTTTGCTGCCCTAATCTTGTTAGTGGCAATAGGTGCGGTGGTATACACTGTTCTTAATGGCCAACTGACAATCAAAGAGCCTCCTAAAAAAGAGTTACCGGTTGCCACATTCACTGATGATGGATTAGCGGATATTGCCAATAATCTTGCGACAAACTATCTTTCTGCTAGCGATAGCGGCCGAAAAGAAGATATTCAAGCGCTTGCCAATACGCTCAGCAATCTGAAAAGTAACCCTAATGAAGCCGCCAAAACCACCCTACAACAGCTTCGTGATGACAAGCTATCCGATGCGTTGTCAACACTAAAGGCTTTTGCTCTAACGACAAAAAGCAAAAGAGATGCTGCCAAGCTTTGGGTTGATATCGGTAATATAGAAAATTTGAAAGCAAAGAGTGACGCGATTAGTTCTTATCAAAAAGCAGTAACGCTTGACGCAGATAACATCAATGCTTGGAATCGAATAGGCCATATTGAAAGACAGAGAGGGCAATTCGACAAAGCAGAAATCGCTTATCAAAATGTAACGCGCCTTTCAGACAGCAAAAGCCGAACCGAAGCAGTTTCGTTGGCGAACTTTGGCCTCTTATACCAATCCCAAAATAAAAATGATGAAGCGATTGAGTCATTCCTTCTAGCACTTAGCATCAATAAAGAGCTAGGGAACGTTAATGGGGAAGCCTCTAACAGTGAAAATTTAGCGGGCCTTTACAGAAGTCAAAAAAACTTTGAAAAAGCTGAAGAGTTTTACCTAAACGCACTTGAGCTTTACCAGTCTTCTAACCAGATCGCTAAACAAATCGAAACTCATTCAGCATTAGGCAGTCTTTACCAGACACAACAACAAACAGAGCTAGCACTGGCAGAGTACGAGAAAGCATTAAACCTTAACAAGACAGATCCATCAGACCGCTTTAGTGCAGGTCTTTACAGCAATATGGGGATTTTAGCTCAACAAAAAAATGAGCTTGAGCGTGCGGAAGAATATTTCAATCAATCGCTTACTATCTATCAAACCATTGAGAGCCCTCAAGGTACTGCTGACCAATACAGTAACTTGGCTATACTTGCACGCAGTAAAAAACAATTTGAAGAAGGCGAAACACTCCACTTAAAAGCCATCGCCCTATACGAAGCCGTCGAAAACAAACAGGCCGTTACCTCCCAGTATACAAATCTTGGTTTTCTATATACTGCGTGGAATAAAAAAGATACGGCTTGTGAATATTGGCAGAAGAGCTTAGAAGGACTGGCTGAAGCAAAGCATCAATCCAGAAAAGATAGAATTCAAGCGATTGTCGAAAGAGACTGTAAAGTGTTGGATACCAAGGTTGAAGCCGACAAACCTGTTACTGTGCCAGCACTTGAAACAACGACTGACCAAACTCCTAGTACTAGTACCGAGCTTCCTAGTACTGAGAACTAAAAAAATGCCTAGTTTCAACAGAAACTAGGCATCGTTTACTTTCAATGGCTTTTAAATTTAGCCCCTACGCCAAGTATGGAACTTCTCTACATAGGTTAATAGTTTCTCTGGAGCATGTGCCTTTTTCCAATTACCGGCCGCAAACTTATTAGATTCTGACATGGTTGGGTAGATATGGATGGTACCCAAAATCTTATTCAGTCCAAGATTGTATTTCATGGCTAAGATAAACTCAGGAATCAAATCACCAGACCCTTTACCCACAATAGTTACACCTAGAATCTTGTCCTTACCAGGCACTGTAAGGATCTTCACAGAACCTTCGTCACTGCTATCTGCAATTGCACGATCCAGGTCGTCAATTCCATAGGTTGTGACTTCATAAGGAATGCCTTTTTCTTTAGCGTCTTTCTCATTCAAACCAACGCGGGCCACCTCAGGATCAGTAAACGTTGCCCAAGGAATAACGCGATAATCAACACGGAAACGTTTAATGAAGCTTCCAAATAAAGCGTTAACACTGGCATACCACGCCTGATGTGCCGCAGTGTGAGTGAACTGATAAGGTCCTGCTACATCACCCACTGCGTAGATGTTAGGGAAGTTAGTTGCTAAGAAACCATCCGTCTCAATCGTCCCTCTATCCGCAATTTCAACGCCTAGCTCTTCAAGACCAAAACCGGTGATATTGGCTTTGCGACCCAGTGCCAGCAAGACACGATCGAAAGGCACTTTCTTCTCCTCGCCATTATGCTCACAGATCAGATAGTTCTGCCCTGCTTCTTGAACAAACTCTCGAGCGTTGTGTGCAGCAAGTACTTCAATACCTTCTTCAATAAAGCGAGACTGCATTAATTCAGCAACTTCTTCGTCTTCTCTAACCATGATGGTTTCTGAGCGTTCAACCATCGTTACTTTCGTACCTAGACGATTGAAGGCTTGAGCCAACTCACTCCCAATTGGGCCACCACCAAGCACTACCAAACGTTCTGGCTGTTCTTCGATCTCCCAAAGGTTATCACTGGTAAGGTAGTCAACGTTTTCAACGCCCTTAATAGGCGGTACTAATGGAGATGCACCTGTCGCAATAATGATATTTTTTGTTGTTAGCACCTTGCCATTCACTTCAACGCGATATGGATCAAGAATCTTTGCTTCACCAGTGATGACATCAACACCAAGCTCTGTGTAACGCTCTATAGAATCATGAGGTTCGATTGCCTTAATAATACCGTGTACGCGCTGCATCACAGTTTTGAAGTCAAATGTCGGTTCCATATTTTTCAGGCCATACTTTTCCGCATGCTGCGCTTCGTGAACCGCTTTAGCCGTGCGAATCAGGGCCTTGCTAGGTACACAGCCAGTGTTCAAGCAATCTCCACCCATCTTATGACGTTCAATCAAACCCACTTTCGCTTTTACAGCGGCGGCGATATAGGCTGAAACCAAGCCACCTGAACCAGCGCCAATGACTAAAAGATTAAAATCGAATTGTTTAGGCTTGTCATAAGCTGCAAGCACTTTATTCGCACGAATTTTACTCATCACTTTTTTAGCGATCACGGGGAAAACTCCAAGTAGGCCGAAGGCAATTAATAAGCCGGGTGAAAGGATACTAGATAAAGAATCTATTTGAGCAAGCTGGGTTCCGGCATAAACAAAAACAGCGGTTCCTGCCAACATACCGATTTGGCTTACCCAAGCAAATGTAGTGGTTTTAATTTTGGTAAATCCCATCAGGATGTTGACCAAAAAGAATGGAAACAGTGGCACCAGGCGCATTGCAAATAAGTAAAGTGGACCTTCTTTCTCAACGCCATCGTTAATGACTTGAAGCTTGTCTGCGTAACGCGCTTGAAGCGTGTCGCGGAACAAGTATCTTGCAACCAAAAATGCAAGCGTCGCACCCAAAGTACTCGCTAATGAAACCAAAATGACACCGGGAATCAAACCAAACAATGCACCGGCCAATACCGTCATAATGGCGGCCCCTGGCAGAGATAAGGCAGCCATTAAGACATAGACGACAAAGAAAATAACTAACGTTAGAACGGTGTTTTCTTGGTAGTAAGCATTAAATGCTTGCTGCTTTTCTTTTATAAAGTCCAAAGAGAAATACTGCTGGAGATCAAATGCAAAAAACGCAGCGATCAACAGTGCGATAATACCGATCAGAACAACTTTTTTATTCATAGGTCAAGGCCAACTTATAAGCATTAGTGTAAGTTAGCTATCTTACGCGAAGCTAAGGTACACAGATGCTTAATTGATGAATAAAAAATTAGATTTCTTTAATAAATCTGCATGTTTTTATAACAATTGGTCCAGCGCAGCCTCAAGACTTGCCACGGATTGATCGATATTATGCAGCTTTTCTAAACCAAACAATCCTAGTCGGAAGGTTTGAAAATCTTCAGGTTCATCACATTGCAAAGGAACACCGGCAGCTATTTGTAAACCCACCTCTGCAAATTTCTTACCGTTCTGAAAGCCTGCATCTCGTGTATAACTGACAACGACTCCAGGCGCCTCGAACCCTTTTGCTGCAACGCTTTTAATCCCTTTTGATGCTAATAATTCACGTACTCGCTTTCCTAGTTCCAGCTGCTCGTTGCGAACCTTCTCAAATCCGTATTCTTTGGTTTCTAACATAATTTCATAGAAACGAGTCAGACCATCCGTTGGCATAGTGGCGTGATAAGCATGCGCCCCGCCTTCATACGACTCCATGATCTGTAACCACTTTTTAAGATCACAGGCAAAGCTATTGCTTTGAGTCGACTCGATGCGTTCTCTAGCCAGCTCACTCATCATCACAAGTGCACAGCAGGGAGAGGCACTCCAACCTTTTTGAGGCGCACTGATTAGCACATCAATACCCAACGCTTTCATATCAACCCAAACCGTCCCTGAGGCAATACAATCTAAGACCATCAATCCGCCCACTGCGTGTACCGCTTCACTCAGCTTCGTCAAATAATCATCGGGTAAGATAATACCCGCTGAGGTTTCAACATGAGGGGCAAAAACAATGTCGGGGCGTTCGGCATGAATAGTTTTAACAACTTCTTCAATTGGAGCGGGTGCAAACGGGGACTCTGAGACATCCTCTACTCGACTTGCCTTCATGACCGTTGAGCTTGCAGGTAAATTCCCCATCTCAAAAATTTGTGTCCAACGATAGCTAAACCAACCGTTACGAATGACCAGCGTTTTTTTATCCGTCGCAAATTGGCGAGCAACCGCTTCCATGCCAAACGTGCCACTGCCAGGAACAATCGCCACAGAATGTGCGTTGTAAACTTCTTTTAAGTTAGCAGAAATCCCACGCATCACTCCCTGAAACGATTGGGACATATGATTCAAGGAACGGTCAGTGTAAACAACCGAATACTCAAGCAATCCATCAGGGTCAATATTAGGTAGTAATCCAGGCACGTTAATTCTCCAATGTTAGTTTCTGGATAGTGCCGCAGCCTAGGCAAACTATCAATACAACAAATCTTAAGTCAATCGATAGTATTCCTTTGCTTTTTTGATTCAAAAACGTAGTTTACCTACGTAACGAACCCAACTTGTTTCAAGCTGCTCGATCGATTGAAAATTAGTTAAGCGAAGTAAAGTAGCAATACCTGTAGGGTCTGAAGCAACATTCTTCATAAACTGGCGGTAGTAGCTTTCCAATAAACCACGTGACTGCAAGTAAAGCATTAAGTAGCGCGCTTGCGCGTAATACACTTCACGATTTGGGCCGAGAAACTGCTGACGATTGGTGCTCATCATCGCCTTTAAACTTGGCATAGAATCAGCCCTAATCACCGTCTGTAGGCCACTCAAGCGCCAGTTTGGAGCACCATAAACCTTACCACCCGTATAATAGGATTGCTCATACAGCGAAGCCAAACCTTCGTTAAACCACAATGGGCTTTGAGGAAAGTTAGCCTCTATATAAGGGTGAACTAATTCATGCGTTAGCGTGCCGCCACCTGAAGCAATATTCATCATCATGCGCTTTTGCTGAGGCAAATAATAACCAAAGCGGGTACCGGGAGATGCATTCCAAAGTGCTTTGTTATATTGGAAAAAACTCCCCGCATCTTTAAACAGCCATATCTGCACAACGTCAGTGGGGTCGCGTTTAAAATACATTGTCTTTATTGCGGCTTGGGTACGTTGCACCCTACTTTTCCAATGCTCTAACTCAGCCTGACTGAGATTACCGGTAATGACGTAAGGGTAAGAAACAGTCAGCGGAAAATCTTTAGTTAAAGGGTTGTTTCTGATTTGAGCGATGGATCTATCGACTCGTGCTTTGTTAGCCGCCGTATTCCCAGAAAGCGAGCTATTACTTGCAGTTGAAGGATTAAGCGTAACACTTGAGCGGGAAACCTCGCCGCCTCCGCAACCGACTAAGCCTAACGTGATTAATGTAATGAAAGCTGTTTTTATATAAACAAAAGTTTTAGTCATTCGTGGCAAACGTCCATGATCTGTGACCATTTTTCAGTGACTCAAGTCTCACATCATAACCCCATAAACGCCTTAAATGCTTCAATACTTCCGTCGTTTCATC
>CALKXC010000439.1 GCA_938004025.1 uncultured Leucothrix sp.
GCTATTTCAGCTGAATGTTGATTACATCATCAGTGGTGGCGAAATTGTTATTGTTGATGAATTCACCGGCCGTACAATGCCGGGTCGACGTTGGTCTGAAGGCCTGCATCAAGCGATCGAAGCCAAAGAAGGCGTTGATATAAAGCCTGAAAATCAGACAATGGCTTCTATTACATTCCAGAATTACTTCCGTCTTTATGACAAGCTTTCTGGTATGACAGGTACTGCTGATACTGAAGCGTTTGAGTTGCAGCAGATTTATGATCTAGAGGTTGTGGTCATACCGACCAATATGCCAGCTATTCGTAAAGACGAAAACGACTTGGTTTATATGTCCGAGCCTGAAAAATATGATGCAATCGTGGAAGATATTCATGAAGCACAAAAACGACAGCAGCCAGTGCTCGTTGGTACCGCCTCTATTGACACGTCTGAGATTCTTTCAAAGCTCTTAACAGAAGCCAAGATCAAACATGAAGTGTTGAACGCTAAACAGCATGAGCGTGAAGCCAATATTATTGAGAACGCAGGGCGGCCCGGTGCGGTCACTATCGCGACTAACATGGCCGGTCGTGGAACCGATATTGTATTGGGGGGCTCTTTAGACGCCGCGTTGAGTCTGCTAGACGATGAGGAAGCAAAAGCGGCAGAAAAAGCAGATTGGCAAAAACGTCATGAAGTCGTTGTTGCGGCTGGTGGTTTGCACATCATCGGTACTGAGCGACATGAATCACGTCGTGTTGACAATCAGTTACGTGGTCGTTCTGGACGTCAGGGTGACCCCGGTTCATCTCGTTTCTTCTTGTCACTGGAAGATAATCTAATGCGGATTTTCGCCTCTGAGCGAGTCAAAGGCATCATGCAGAAGCTAGGCATGGAAAAAGGCCAAGCTATAGAAGCGAAGATTGTTTCCAAGTCGATCGAAAACGCACAGCGTAAAGTTGAAGGGCATAACTACGACATTCGTAAGAACCTACTCGAATATGATGATGTTGCTAATGATCAACGTAAAGTTGTTTATCAGCAGCGTTCAGAACTCTTGGAAGGCGAGGATGTTCAAGAGTCTGTCGAGTCCATTCGTTATGATGTGGTAGATAGCATCATTAACCGCTATGTTCCGCCGCAAAGTCTGGATGAGCAATGGGATATTCCCGGCCTAACCGCTTCATTGGAAGAAGAGTTTGGCATCGTGTTGGAAATCCAAAGCTGGTTAGACAATGACGACAAGCTATTTGAAGAGCCACTGCGTGAGCGAATTCAAACTGAAGTTGATAAAACTTTAAAGACAAAAGAGTCGCTCATTGGTGCAGAAAATATGCGTAAGCTTGAACGCGACGTCATGCTGCATGTGTTGGATGAAGAGTGGAAAGAGCACTTGGCTTCTATGGATTATCTACGCCAAAGCGTCGGTTTACGCGGATATGCTCAGAAAAATCCTAAACAGGAATATAAGCGCGAAGCGTTTGAGATGTTTGAAGATTTATTGGATCGCATCAAGCTCAAAGTGGTTAGCTTCCTACTGAAAATTCAAATTACTCAAGAGTCTCCTGAAGAAATTGCTCCACCAGAACCAAGTGATACGCCTATGGAGTACTCTCATGCAAAGGCGTCGAATATCTTAGGTGATGATTCCTCTCAGAATGCTGCGGGCAATACCGATAGAACTTACCAACGTATTGGTGAAAAAGTAGGGCGAAATGATCCTTGCCCTTGTGGCTCAGGAAAGAAATTTAAGCAGTGTCACGGACAATTGAAATAAAGTAAAAACATAAAAAAGGAAAGTCGCTATGGCTGTAAATTACACGCCTGTCAGTCAAGTGCTGTCAGTGGAGGGCGTTCGTTTATCAGCCGTTGCGGCTGGAATTCGTTACAAAGATCGTGAAGATCTGCTCTTAATAGAAATTGCCGAAGGTAGCAGCGTAGCAGGAGTTTTCACGCAAAACCGCTTTTGCGCCGCTCCTGTCTTACTTTGCCGAGAACATTTGACACGACACACTCCACGTTTTCTGGTGATCAACTCTGGAAACGCCAATGCCGGTACGGGGGAGCGTGGCTTAGCTAGTGCATGCGAAATTTGTCAGTCATTAGCTGATTTGACCGGTCTTTCTCCTGAACAAATCCTACCATTCTCAACCGGTGTGATTGGCGAGCAACTGCCTGTAGCACCATTCAAAGATTCATTTCCATCGGCAATAGCAAATTTAGCTCAAGACAACTGGTCTGCTGCTGCACGAGCCATTATGACAACGGACACGTTGCCCAAAGCGATTAGCAAGAAACTCACTCTGGGCGGAAAAGAAATCACCCTCACTGGCATCGCTAAAGGCGCTGGCATGATTGAGCCAAATATGGCGACAATGCTTGCGTATGTAGCTACTGATGCATTGATAGAGCAAGAGCTATTGCAGAGTATGTTGAAGCGATCTGCTGATTTATCGTTTAATTCCATAACGGTGGATGGCGACACATCAACCAATGACGCATTGGTGTTAATTGCTACGGGCAAGGCTGGTGTGCTTGTAAAAGACGGTGATATAGAGCTTTTTCAACAGGCTTTAAACGAACTTTGTCAGTATCTAGCACAAGCCATTATCAGGGATGCCGAGGGAGCAACGAAGTTTGTGACGCTGAGCGTAGAGTCAGCTCCAGACCTTGAAACAGCAAGAGCCATTGCATTCACTGTGGCTCGTTCACCGCTAGTTAAAACGGCCTTATTTGCTAGTGATCCAAACTGGGGTCGCATTTTAGCTGCCATTGGTCGGAGTCCGGTGAAGCGTTTGGATATCTCAAAGCTATCATTATGGTTAGGGGATACACATCTGATTCAAGCAGGTGAGCCTGTAGAAACTTATACTGAGCAAGCAGGTCAATTAGAAATGGACAAGCAAGAAATCACCATTCGAATTGAGCTCAATGATGGCGATGCTGCTACGGCGGTATGGACATCTGATCTTTCCCACGATTATGTAACTATTAATGCTGAGTATAGAAGCTAATGAATTTATTAAAGTATTGCTTAGGGGTGTTGACATTACTTCCCTTGTTATCGACCCCTATGATTCAAGCTGGAAACCCAAGTTGTGAACAAATACGTGCGACCTATCAGTGTCCGGCTGAGAAGAAGAAAATCACCCTAAGCTTTGACGACGGTGTTGCCGATGTCACGCCTAAAGTACTTGACGTTTTGAAACGTGAGAAGATTAAAGCTACATTTTTCATATTAGCTAATAAAGTCGACTGTGGCATTTATACAAAAAGTTGCCAGCAAAATGGGCCTAACAGCGCACAATGCCAATCATTGAACTTTTGTAAGCAGAGGCTCAACACGTTAGCCCGTATAAAGCGTGAAGGTCATACGATTGGTTCACATAGCTATCACCATGATCGACACTCTGAGCTACCTGCCGATCGACTGCAGTGGACGATACAGAAATCCAAGTTGATTCTTTCAAAATAT
>CALKXC010000440.1 GCA_938004025.1 uncultured Leucothrix sp.
GCGGCTTCGTGCAGTACCTGATGGCCAGGTAGCTCAGTCGGTAGAGCAGGGGACTGAAAATCCCCGTGTCGGCAGTTCGATTCTGTCCCTGGCCACCATTCAGTGATTTCCTACAGCGCGAACATCCAATATCGATAGAAATCTGACCGAACTGCCGACTTGTCGGCACCCTGGCCGGGCGCGTTCGATTCTGTCCCTGGCCACCATTGTTTAGTTTGCTGCAGCGTGTAGATCCCGCATCGATTGACACTTCGACGAATTGCCGACAAGTCGGCACTCTGTTCGGGCGTGTTTGATTCTGTCACTGGCGACCTCCAGCGTTTTTTACAAATTTAGCTCTCTCGGTTGCTTAGTGTCTAAAAGGGGCTCGCGTGAATTTTGCGTGAGCTAGTTGAGTGTCTAACAGAGCCGCTCTTGATTTTGCATGAGCTAGCTGGCGTGCAATTTAGTCATGCTTCGTTTTTTAGTGAGCTAGCTAGGTGTCCAATATTGTTATGTTTGACTTTTGATTGAGCTAGCGAGAGCTTAGGCTGTGTGGAGCTACTATTTCGGAAGCTTAGGGCTTTTATCACTTTGGCAAGCGCTATGGGCAGCTGCTAATAGACGCGATAGTTCGGCTGCTGAGTGGTGGGTGGTGTCTCGGCCTGGCCTGTGATCTAGTATTTCTTTTCTGTCTCCGACAGCTTACACCTGCTGATCTTAGTTTTCTGCCGAAGGTGTTTTTTGTGCCGCGGACTCATACTAGCATCCATACGGATGGGTGCTTGCGTGAACCGCTTCTTTCGTAGCGAGTAAATCTGATACCGTTGCTGTTGGGTGAACGGTGCATTGCTTTCAGGTTATGCTATTCATCTTTGTTGGTACCATTAATATGAATGGTCTCTCAGATTACCTACTTTCGCTTTGACTTATTGAGTTGTGCTTAGAAATTGAATTCACCAAACTGCAATAATACTAGCTATATATACAGTTATACTATTGAAAGCTCTGCCACTCATATAGCCCTGGACAAACCGGCAGTTTGTACGTAAAATTTGTTAAAACGAACAAAATAACACTATATGAATCACATAGAATTATTTGCTGGCTGTGGGGGATTATCAATAGGTCTAGAAAACTGTGGCTTTGATTTGCTTTTGGCAAACGAATTATCACCCATGGCTGCCGAAACATTTTCGTTCAATTTGTTGGATGAAGATTTATCGTATTTCGCTGCTAAAAAAAAGCAGCCTTCCAAAACACTATGGATTAACAGCGCGTTTTCTAGCGACGATATAGCACTGCGTTTACGAGAAAATCCTCAGGCTCTGCCCTCGACCCACCCGAGGCACTGCGATTTAAGTGATTTTGACACTATGCGTGGTAAGTTATTAGTAGGATCGATAATTGATTTAAACGCGCATCTTAAGGAAAATAAAAAATTAAGTAATCGACTTAGGACGGAGGATGTGGACCTTGTGTCTGGTGGGCCTCCCTGTCAAAGCTTTAGCATGGCTGGATTGCGAGAATTAAAAAATTCACGAAATTCACTGCCCATGGAATTTGCCAATTTCGTTGAACATGTAAAACCTAAAGTCGCACTTCTGGAGAACGTTTCTGGCATATTGCGGCCTTTTACAATAGGAAATAAGCAACATTACGCTTGGTTTGAAGTTGCCCGGGCCTTCGCATCAAAGGGCTATTATCCTCTTTGCTTGCATGTAAATGCTAAATACGTGGGTGCAGCCCAAAACAGACCACGCTATATCATGCTGGCATTGCGATCAGACATTTTTAAAAAGCTGTTTAAAAATAGTATGAACAACGAACACCTATTAACCTGTTTTAAGAAAATTCAGCGGTTCTTTGAAAGTGAGAGGAAGGGCGTGTCAACGAAACCATTCACAGACCTAAGCTATTACGATATCGAGAAAGACGAGCAGATTTTTGAAACTGATCTACTTCAATCGCTAATTACTAACAGGCACGAAGATACTTGGGTCTCAGTCAAGGACGCAATAGATGACCTTAGGGAAAACCGACGGGGGAACGAAACTGGAGAATACGCTCATTACCTTAGCTCACTATTCCGTTTCAAACTCCAAGATCGTTCTAGAGTTAAAAATCATGACCAAAGGAGAAACAGTGAGCATGTAAAACAACGCTTTAAGCTTTATCAAAATATTAGTAGAGCGGACGGTAAAATAAAATCTGACACGGTTAATTACCTTAAAAACCCAGATTCTCATGTACTCAGAAAGGCAACCATAAAATTTCTTCTGAACAAAACATATTTGCATGCCAATGGAACTTGCGAGAAATTTTCGAGCACTCAAGATTTGCTGAAGCATCTCGCAGAGCTCAGGACAAAAAAACAAACGCAACGAGCATTGATCGCTTCCAAACCAGCGCCTGCCGCCCTCTCAATACCGGACGACGCGTGCCATTACCATCCTTCACTTTTACGCACACTGACTGTACGTGAAATGGCTCGATTACAGTCGTTTCCTGATTGGTTCGAGTTTAGATCTAAGGTAACTACTGGTGGTCAAATGAGAAAATTTGAGGTGCCTCAATACACCCAAGTTGGAAATGCTGTACCTCCACTTTTGGCTAACGCGTTAGGTATTGTTGTAAAAAAAATACTTGCTCAGTAACTCAATTATTTAATCCTTAGGCTGCGGCTTATAAGTCAACCTTATGACAGTGTATATTCATCTGTTGTTTCGAATAACAAGGGGATGTATTTTGAGGCCATTTTGAAAAGATAGCCTTGATCTTTTGCAGCCCCAGTAGTAAGTTTTTTAATTGTGTAGTGAACAGTTATACTTCCGGATTCTAGTAAAATAGGCAAAGCAGAGAGATCGATACCTCTGGAATGTTTGACGTGTCGATACCAAAATTCTTCACTATCACGCTTCCCTTGAGTTTCAGCTGATACCCACATTGTCTCTCGATGTTTTTCCTTCAACCTCGCTTGCAGCTTAGCCATCATCCAAAGAACATCGCCACATTTACCGACAGGATTATCTGGTGGTACGTAGATCTGATGCAGCTCCGACAGATTTTCTGAAATTTCCAACTGCATATGATAAGAGTTCGGCTTAACACAGCTCATCTCATGGAAGAGTTGCTTGCGTTCTTTCTTAACACTGTATTTCCCTCTTGTTTCTAACACTTGATTAGAGCCTTTCAACGCGCTCTTTTTCCAGTCAGGAACTTGAGAAAACAAGGCAGCTTGCCCGCCGTTCCCGGACCTATATCTACCAGATTTAATTTCGATCCCTTTGAAGTCTGGCTTCTTTGAGTTGTTAGCTTCTATTCCTAATAATGACTCTAATGTATACCCAACACCGGTATCTCCAGCTCGCATATTAGGGACAAATCCACGCTTAGAAACTTCGGTAAGTTTCGATAACAGCTCTAATGCCGCCTCGGACTTGCCAGCTTCAACGATAGGAAAAAATTCGGAAAACTCTTGGTTATCTTTATGCAGTAATTCATCCATATTGCTTTGGGAGCAATTGACAACAATAAGCCTACCCGCGCTTTCAGCGATTGCAAGTAGGTCGCCAGGAGTCGCAAATTGTTTTAACTTATAAATCCATATCCGGGTGTCGCCTTCTTTGGAAATTGGTCGATACAGAGATGTTTTAGTTTTTACACTGCGACCCTTGGAGAAAAGTACGGTCGTAACTAGTCGTTTGTTCTCAGGGCCTTGGCTTTGATTTTCAAAGATATGTACATCTTGCGCTTTCAAAAACTCTCTAATGGAGCCAGTTGCATCCATAATGGATTTGGCTAGCCCGGTTTGAGTGGGGACCAAGAATGAAGTTGAGATGCCTCGATTTTTAAAATGCTGCATTACTTCTGGTATGGCAATGTTTGAAAGTGTAAGCACTGTGTAATCCTATTATATACCGCAGTTTTCAATTGCTATATGTCGGTGACTCTGGTAACAGCCTAAACGATTGTCAACACAAAAGCTCTACATCGGGAAGCTACTAAACGGTATTGTACAACCACAATCTATTTCAGCGTGTGAAGTGGTTTTCCTCGTTTGATTCTGGGCATAAGAGATATAGTCTTCTTGTAACTGCTTAACTTCAATCGATCGTTCTTCGCATTGACGGTTGTAGAGGAATTCTGACTGCCAAGCAGGATAGGGCTTAATTTTAAATATACCTAATATACATGCGATGTATCGATCTTAGTGTGAGCCGATGCCTTTTCTCCAGCTCTCGTTTTCTAGAATAGATAAAACGCTTTTACATCCATAATGCCAGCCAACGTTGACGTTTAGCTTGTCCAATTTCTATGTATATTTAATAGAAGTTGCATCACCCAATCAGATTGTTATTCATTGTAATGGAAGACTGCGTGGCATAAACTTCGTACTCTGTTGTAGGGCGCTAATAATGCTTCAAATAATTTGTTAATAATTGTCTCTTGCCGCGGTACCACAATTCTATGTAAGCGTTGTCGCAGTAGGGTGTAAATTCGATTTAGTAACTTGGCGAGATCATATAATGGATTATCTGGTTTTGAGCAAAAATCAATATTGTGAACGTGCGACATTTGGTTTTAGTTTATATGGTGTGGTCGCACTTCTGGATTCGGTCTATTTGCAATGACAGACTTATTCGAGGAATGGAATCTGATACTGCTTAAGGAATACTTTACGCCGGCCGTCGCCGGTGAGGAAGTTTGGATTCAAACTAGCCGAAGTGAGTTAGATGCGTTTGGTTTTCACTTGGGCGGCGCTGCGGGACTGATTGATACAGTAAAGTTGGGCCCCACATGGTATCGAATGGGCAACACAGATTTGGCTCAAAATGCTATGAGTTTGGCTAAGTTTAGACTCTCTCCAACGAAGAGGCCTTTACGTTATCAAGATCCTGGCGACACTTCTGAGTTTTACAAGCAGCTTCACGCCCCAACCTATCTTCCCTACGTTGCGTTATGGGTTCTAGCTGCCTCGCAGCAGGAATCGGAAGGTTTTTACAAAACAGTTGGTGGACTAGTTGGTTTCGAATTTCAAGGCTCTGCTGCCCGTAAGGCCATGGAAGTGCTTTGGCAAGATCTAGAATTTTGGTCCAAAAAGCAGTGTCAGGGTCAGTTTGGTCTCTTTTATTCCAAACCGCTCGGTGCTCACCCCTATGTTGGGTTAGCCAAAGCGCAAGCTTTAGTGACAGGTAAAGATAGGGAGGGTATGCATCGGCTGTTCAAGCAAGAAGGGCTAGCTGGGGGGCAAGCGTTGTCAGATGAGGAATTTTCAATGCTGGCGAGTGTAGGAAAGAACTCTTACTACCTCAGCAAAAGCTTATGTGAAGCGATGGGCAAGCTAGAGACTTACGGTTCTGTTTTGCAAGAGCTGTTCAGTTCACGGTTGCTCGAATGGAACGGCCGAATATCAGCAGCTCAAACTAGTGGAACGAATCCAAATAGTATTGGCGCTGATGATGATCAGCATATCCACGAAATAGAAGATGAACTCTCTGTTGTGCTTAGACCAGCCTTTGAAACTGACTGGGAGCTAGGATGGCGCTTTGAATCAAGCGCGGATGCCGAGGGGTATACGCTAGATATTGGCAATTCGATTTACCGTGGGTGCCTCAATGCGACAACCGGATACGTCACATGCTTAGATCCGGCGAATGACAAGCAGCTTGCAGTCCAATCTGTTTTCAATTCTCCAGCTGATCATGAAACGATTGCCGCCGTCGGTTACATAAGAGATGGCGATGAAAACGGACAGACCTCAAGATCCTATATTTTTCGCTCTAAAAGTACCCGACTATTTGGTTGGGATGCACTTAACCCAATTCATGCACAGGAGCTGGTAGAACGAACATTACCGGTTGCTGGCCCGGTGTATTTGCTTTCCTCTGCCACAACGGTCTTTGACTGGCTTGATAAAAATAACATTGAACATAGCCGAGTAGAAGAGAAAAAAGGTCTACCGGAAGGTTGGAGTCTCTGTGCAGTACTTCGTGTTGAAGATTTATCTCTTGCGCAAAAGTCAGCCATTCAGGCTCTTGTGGGTGATCCGGAAGATGGATTTGTCAGGGCTCGAATAAAATTTGTCAGTGGGTGTCCGATACTTCGAGGAGGGAAAAAACAATACGCCGATTATGATTTGCCATTGGTTGAATTGGATGCACCCATCGGATGCGAAGTCGAGGCTGATGGGCTGCGCCTCGAAGAAGTAACGCTATCGAATTCAATCTCCAGTGATGTTCATCAATCTAGTATACGGCGCTTTGTAATTCACCGAGAGAGCCATGAAAGGCACCGTTTTGAACTAATCGCCACGCTGAACCAAGGTATCTTGTGCAAGGCTACTTTGAAAGTCGCTTTGTCTGTTGGGTTAGAAGCTAGCGCGGGGAAAGCCTTTGCCATAGATCGATTTGGTGAGTCTCACCGATCTGTTGGCGGAATCCGCGGCGCGATACTGGATGATAATATTGAGCGAACTACACCACCCGTGTTTAGAACATTTGCGGGAACAGCGTCATGGGGAAGGCCGACTTCGCTGGATGAATATGATCAATACGTTAAGAGCAATATCGCTTGCCAGTTAGTTGATATGGTAGCGCAGAAGGGCTCGATCGAATATGGCGCGGCAAAACTAATGATTCTGCGTCTCGCTGATGGCGCTAATGTAAAACCCGCCATATTGATGCTGCAGCTTCGAAGTCGAGGATTCCTTGAAGTCGAGACTGATCAAAAAGGGCGCCTTCTTCGATTGCATGCAGCAAGTCCCACTATTTACAGTACCCCTATAACACTTAGCACCGGCGCTCAGTGGTACGGGATATGTGGCAGTTTACGACTTGAGCAGTGGAGACAGTTAATTGTTTACACCGGAATTGCAGCTCGAATTGAATTGAGCTCGCCCCAGTACATACCTACTATTCGACTATCGGTGACTCATAAGGACACGCTTGCCGGTTTAGTGGAGCACGGAAATTTCCAAATTGTGGATTACCCTGCATTGACGGTTTCAATTTGGGCGTCGACTTTGGTGCAGAAGAGACAAAGGCTGCAATCGAATAAGGGATATGAGAATTTTAGGGTTAACAACCAACAGCGATTAAACCCTCAAAAAGCATTGTTTAGTTATGACCGTTCAGTTTATATGAAGGTCGACCCTTTTCGGAAGGTTGAGCTGTTTAAAATAGATGATCCGGTTATCCAAGGCAGTCAAGTGTACATGTTAGGCTCGCTAGTCGATGAGGGGGAGGAGTATAACTATATTCAAGATTCGAGGTGGGGAGTGTGGTTGGCAATCTCTGCTTTTTCCCAAATGCTATTAGAGCAGGGATATGATTCAGTCGCATACCCTTGGCCCATTCCCTACGCACAACGTGACGGTTCGTTTTGGCTGCCAGCTAGGCTGAAGCCACCTGTATTGCTTGAGCGTGCGCTGTGCTTTTCTTCCGGTGGCCAACCAGAGCAAGTTCGCGTTAAAAAGATCGCATCAATGGATGAAGATTATGTTGAATTGGTTGATGCCGCAGCTAACGATCAGCCCATTGGAAAAGTAAGTCGCCTTTACACTGAGATGTGTGATGGTAAGTGGCTCCGCTACCCCTATGTACCCGAAGAGTTGGCCGATTCAGTTGCCACTCATTTGGGGTGTAAACTGATGTACCTATAGCTCCACAGATTCGAAGAGAGAACCGCGAAACGTGTATAGAAAATTAGCAACAGACCCTGTCGGGGCATGGGATGAATTGCAAGACTATCTTAAAAAATATGTAACCTCGGCTTTTGGAACGAACTCCACGAGCTTTGAGAATGAACGCAAAGCCCTACTGGATACACCTGGCGTATTTTTTCAACAACCGTATTTGGAATTATTACCTGAGTACAGGTCTGGAGAAGGGCTGCGTGATCTCACTGCAGCAGATGTTCCAAATCTGTCCGAAGAGGCGCGTGATGCATTTTTCCAATTGGCAAGCGTGGCCCTTATTCCAAGTGAGTTCAACCTCTTTTCGCATCAACAAACGATGTTACGAGAGGCGCTGGTTGGAAAGCACTGTGTGGTTGTCACTGGTACTGGCTCCGGTAAAACTGAAGCATTTCTACTACCAGTCTTAGCAGGGATTATTAGAGAAGCGAAGTCTGGTAAGGCTGGCTGGAAAAAAGCGGAATCTTCTGTAGTTTCTGCATGGAGTAAGAATAATATCCCTAAATGGGATGAGCGTCGGACAGAAACTCGCTCGGAGAGTCGAACGCCTGCGGTTAGGGCGCTGCTGCTCTATCCCATGAACGCGTTAGTGGAAGACCAAATTTCACGGCTTCGCGCAGCACTTGATTCTGACTCAGCACACATCGTTATGGATAAGTACCTTGACGGTAATCGCATTAGGTTTGGACGATACAACGGCAGCACACCAGTCGCAGGGCACCCCTTTCAAATAAGTGGCGACGGTCAAGTTGAAAAGAATAAGTCCAAACACACTGAGCTGCGAAAAGCACTGAAGAGTGCTATTAGCCAGTACGAGGATTTACGGGAAAGAATGGCGACCAAGGAGCAAGAACTTACTTTGGCGCGACAGGTGGGTGATCGGGAAGCAATTGCAGCAGCGCAAAAAATACTTAAGCAGTTGGCGGAGCAAAGTACGTTTATTCCCAGAATGGATGTCAATGCCAGCGAGATGTATCACCGATGGGAGATGCAGGAGTGTCCGCCTGATCTATTGATCACCAACGTTAGCATGCTATCCATTATGCTCATGCGAAATTTGCACCCTGAACTGGATAACGATCGTGCAGATGCGATGATATTTGACAAAACCAAAGAGTGGTTAAACGAAGATACCGAACATCATGTTTTTCATCTAGTCATTGACGAATTACACCTCTATCGAGGCGCTACTGGAACAGAGGTTGCCTACTTGCTGCGTCAACTTCTGGATCGGCTGGGCCTTGGGCCCGATAGTCGCCAACTACGCATCCTTGCATCGAGTGCCTCTTTAGACGGTAAGAGTGATTCTACTTATGAATTTTTGGGTGGAATGTTTGGTCTTAGTGCGGATGAAGCAAAAAATTGTTTTCACATAGAAGATGGGGAGTTACGGTATTCAGCAGAGAACTTATCGGATGGTTTGAAAAACGACTTTGGAACAGAGTTAGCCGCGCAGTGCCTCAAGATTGGTCAAAACGCGAAGGGGTTGCAAGAGGTCACACCTGCGCACAGAGACGCAATCATAAAGTCCTTGACGATGTTGGCCGACACACAAAAGCTAGAAACTTTCGCCAAGGCGTTCATAGATTTGGATCAGAGGAGGTTTGTGGCGCGCAGCATGACAAGCTTGGCGCAGAGCTGGTTTCCAATGTTGGACAGTCCTGAAGATCAATTGTTTGCTGCTCGTGGGTTGTGCCTTACGCTTGGGGTAGGCTCAGAATCTGCTCATCAAGCCGATTTAGCATTGCCAAGGATCCGGTTTCATTGGATGGTGAAGAACATCAATGGCCTTTGGTCAACCATCAGGCTTGGAACTGCGGATGGTGAGGACACTGAGCGGCGCGTTGGAACGTTGCTTGCTGAACCTGCCATGAGCTATCGAGGCAAAAGGGTCTTGGAAGTTTTGTATTGCGAATGCTGTGGCACACAGTTGTTGACCGGTTATAAAATCCCTATTGATCGAGGAAATCGCTTTGAGTTAGCTAACCTTCCGGCTGCGCTTGAGGGTATGCCTGATGAAGCTGTCCAGTCGCGTACCGATTCACAATCGTACGAGGCGCTGGGTGTGCTCTACTTATTACCTGAAAATGCTAGTGCCCCTGATGCAGCCAAATTAGAATGGCGCCATGGGTCGATAGCACAATCAGGTAATGGTCATCCGCTAACGCGCTGCGTTGCACGTTGGCAAGAGGCCGTTGTGAATCCAGATACTGCGATTGTTGAACTTGGTGGAGTCGTCGACGATCGGAATTTGCGCTGCTTGTGGTTTGAGATAGCGGTGAACGCAGAAGAGCACTCAGACTATTCAGCGATGCCTCAAGTTTGTCCTAAGTGTTGTATCAATTATTCTGAGAGGCGTGGTGGTAAACGATCGCCAGTAAGGGCGTTTGCGACCGGTCTAACGCAAATATCGTTATTACTCACAAAGCATCTTATGATGTCGTTGCCTGAAGGTGATGCAAGAAAATTAGTGGCTTTCTCGGATAGCCGGCAGGCAGCAGCCAAGCTGTCGAACGATATCGAAGAAGAACAATGGCGCCACTTACTTCAATATTTTATTTTAAGTGAGATACGGAGTAGAGCAGGTGATGAGGTTGTTTCGCTCAAGAAAGAATGTTTGGATAGGGTCAGAAAATCACAAGCTGATAATGATTGGTTAGTTCAAGTTAGATCAACTCTGGATGAAAAGGGTTGGGAAGATTTTCACGAATTTTATACTGACGTAAACTCTGTCGTTCATAATCCGGATTTAGCAACTGAGAAAGCGAAACGAAAACTAAACCAGATTGAGAATCAAGAATCTGGGGTCATAAGATTAGATGACATCTTAGCGATTCCTAACACTGATAAAATGCTGCCTCCAATCTGGAGTAAATTGGCAGCCCTTGGCGTGTCGCCGGCTGGGCCCGAGGTCGGTTTTTTCGCTTGGGCAAATCTAATGGAATTCGACACGAATAGTGATTCCAAAGACAGTGTAAAGCTGCGAACGAGTCCGCCTCTAGAGGTTGCTGAGGTCGATTTTCTCACCGAAATGGGACTGACATTGAGGAAGCATTCATGGAGAGCACTGTCGGGTAGGCTGCTCTACGACCTTGAATCAAAAGGGTTCGGTTACTTCATCCTGCCGACAGGGGAGCCAATTAAATTACCTGCCAGTGTTGATGAAGCTCTTTTTCGACAGATTTGCGCAAGCGTCATTCGTATCTTCACCGAGGAATATTGTACTGATCCGTATCAGTTCGATCGTGCAATCGATGAGTGGAATAGTGATCACCCCAATGCAGGAACACCTGCTGTAAAGAAGAGACGAGTCTTCAATTACTTGAACGCCTGTGCCAACGCACAAGGTATTGGGTGGGAGCTCTTAAGAGATGCTGTTCGCGAGACCTTGATCACGGCCGGCCATATTTGGGGGGCGGTGAAGTTATCCCAACTGTGCGTGAAGGTGGTGGAGCGACAGGCAACGCCTTGGGTATGTATTAACTGCTCGCAGGTTCATTGGCATCCTTCGGGCGGTGTTTGCTCTCGATGCTGCGAATCGCTAACAACTGAGCCTAATTCGATAAAGACAGCTCTGGACTATGAGCAAGAACATTATTATGCTTCTTTGTCTCAAAAACCCGCGTCGGCATTTAGAATTCATGCTGAAGAGCTCACTGGTCAAACGGACGACCAAGCGCAACGGCAACGGCACTTTCGGGACATTTTCTATAAAGATGAACTGTTGGGTGAGCTCGAAGATCAACGACGTGACGTTGTTCCTAAGGTGGACGGTATCGATTTACTCTCGGTGACCACAACAATGGAAGTTGGTGTAGATATTGGTTCACTGCAGTCGGTATTTCAGGCCAATATGCCGCCTGAGCGTTTCAACTACCAGCAACGCTCTGGTCGTGCGGGTCGTAAACAGCAAGCCTTTTCAGCGGCGTTGACCTATTGTCGCGGACAGACACATGACCGAATTCACTTCGAACATCCAGAGGAGATGACCAGTGGCATTCCTCCGCAGCCCACTGTCACAGTTGGTGAAGGTCAAAAAATCTTGGCTGAAAGGCTTATGTCTAAGGAGGTGCTTCGACGGGCTTTTAAAGTAAATGATCTCACTTGGATGGACTCTGGGATACCAGCGGACTCACATGGCGAGATGGGTACCGTCCAACGCTACAGAGCAGATGAAAATTTGCGATTCGCGCTCGGGCAATGGATAGAGAAAAACCAAGTCGACGTTCAACACATTGCTGGCGTGCTGACCAAGGGGACCAAAATTAGGTCTGAGTTGCTGGTTTCTTATATCAACAATGAACTGCTCAGGCGTATAAATAAATCCGCAATTGAGGCGACAGATCAATCTCGCGGGCTTGCACATGTATTGGCTGATGCAGGAGTATTGCCTATGTACGGTATGCCTACTGCGATTCGAAACCTCTTCTTCTACCTTCCTAATGGTAGCGGTAGCCAAGAGCCTAAATCGCTTGATCGCAACTTGGAACAGGCAATCTCAGAGTTTGCGCCGGGCAATGAACTTGTTTGGGATAAGCGGCTACTGACTCCCATCGGCTTAACCGGACCTATTAGGAAAAATATGAGGTCTCAGAATAACTGGAAAACGGCCTCGACCGCAGTGGGTGATGTGTCGAGACAAGTGTTTTGCAAGAATTGTCGGTTTTTTCGCATAGTTCCGATCACTGCGGCAGAACTGACAAGCGAAGTAGGCGTTGAGAGATGTCCAGTATGCGATGTAGAGGATGCCAGAAGTTATGAGGCCGTTACACCTAACGGTTTCATGACTGATTTTGATATTTCAAGGCCATCAAAAGATGCAAGTTATGACAACGTTGTGTCTTCATATATGGCATCACCGAGTATTGATGCTCAAGAACAGCACCCGCATGGTCGAGCCCAGTTAGCTTTTTCAAGCCAAGGCCGTGTGTTTCGCATAAGCCAACAAGCCGATGGCACACCTTTCGAATTTGATAGAACCACAAGGCGGAAAACCAAAAATCTTCAATGGGTGCAATCAGAAGAAGATGAGCTCTGGGTCAAGAGCAACGAAGGCAATGGTACTCGGGTCAGGTTATCAGCATCCAAGACCACTGATTTGCTGAGCGTTCGGTTGATGAACCACCAAGGCTTGGCCTTCATCGACGAACGTCGAGAAGTGTCTGCGAGACGGGCTGCCTGGTATTCGGCGGCCACTATTGTCCAGCGCGCGATTGCATTGGAATTGGATGTGGATTCAACGGCGATTGAGATCGCGTCAGTACATAGGGTCAATGATGATAAAGATGGAAAAGGGGCTGAACTCTATTTGGCCGATGAGCATCCTAACGGTGCAGGATTAGTTGGTTGGGCCATGCAAAACTGGACTGAACTATTGGAAGGTTGCACAAGCGCGACGGGTAGTCTGAATCGCATGGGCAGATTTATGCGAGATGAATGCGAGCGTGCTGTTGGGGATCAAGATTGGCGAAGCCCTGATGTGCTGCTGAAGGGATTTAGGAATCGCCAGCTGCATGGGTTAATCGACTGGAGGCTAGGACTTGATCTGCTAAGCGTGATGAACGACCCAGCGTACATACCAGGTCTTTCGCCGCCTCTGGACGTTCGGGCGGCGGATAAAGAATGTTGGGAGACACAAGCGCATAGTTTGGCTGAGCAGTTGCTTTTGAGTGTCAGTGCAACTCAGGATTCGAAGCGAATTATGAGTAGTAATGGCATGTTGCAGGGTGTGATCACACGCGAGAATGAAGTAAAAGTCGCTTATATTGTGTCTCACCCTTTGTGGGAGTTTGACTCGCAAGGACGAGACCCTGTGAGCGAACAGATTATTGCTCTGGTAGGGAAAGAATCAGATGTGCAATTAGTGAGATTGTTAGATTCGTTCAACCTTACCCGTAGATTGTCTTGGGTAAGAGTGAACGTGCATCCTTTCTTTCGCGATTTCCCGTTAGACAGTCCAGAGCATGACGATGCAGGTAGGCTTTTCTTAAATGAGTTGGTCAACGGTACCGCAATAGGGTCCACATTCGAGTATAAAGAACTGCAATGGACGCGTGTTGCGCAAACCAGTGCGTGGGAAGAGCAAGGTGGAAAGTGGATTATGAGCGATGGGATAATTGAAAGTGGAGCACCGGCATTTCAGGCGCAAGTACGGTTCGTGCCACCCAGTATTATGATCGTATCTAAAGAGGGAAGGCTTGTACGCGCATCAAGACCAAATTTACTCGTACTTGCCAAATGCAACAGTTGAATCGGCAATCATGCCAAAAATAATTGGCCCTATCCCTTATGATAAATGGGAAAAAAGGGTTTGGAATGAACTTCAGAACCGGTTGCCTGCTAGCTGGAGAGTCGTAAGTAATGTCTCCTATCAGTGGAAAAATACAGACGGTTACTTAAGGGATGGTCAAGCAGATTTCGTGGTGCTTGCGCCTGGGTTAGGGTTAGCTGTTGTTGAAGTGAAAGGCACGAAGAAAATTTGGGTAGACGATGACGGTATCTGGAACAAGATAGGGTGGAACGGTGAGAAACTAAAGCTGAAAGAGCCGCCCCCGGAGCAAGCCTGCAGAAATATGCATAACCTCTCAAGCAGAGTCGCCGTTGAGCTTAAGGAGGCTGTGTTCCCTGGCTTGTTTGGTTGGTTGGTCGTTTATCCTAATGGCGAAGTTCAGGGGAAACTTGACACCTACCTTCCAAGCTCTGTGGTTCAGAAGAAAGACCTACATAAAATTAAACACGCGATTGAAAATGTACTTCGGGAACGAGGGAATGCGACAATTGGGAAAAAGTTCACGGATAGCTATACACATAAGGTCGCGCAAATACTGTCCAACGCAAATTTTATTGTAAATGCGGTCGATACTGAATTGGATGTAATTGAAGAAGGCGATGATATTGATAAGCTGACAAGGCAGCAGTTTGCGGCATTACGCGGGGCTTTTGATTTACCCAGCGTATCGGTTGTTGGGCCTGCTGGCTCAGGTAAGACAATTTTAGCGATGTGGAAACTAGAGGCGATGATTGCCAGTGGCAGAAAAGCGCTTTTTGTTTGCTATAACACAGCTCTAGCTGACTATCTCAGATATAAACACCACGATATTGCTAGTAATATCGTGAGTATTGACAATTACTTTCTAGCAATAACTGAAGTTAGACCTCAAATCGGCAATGACTTCTTCAGAACAAAACTACCAGAGTTGGCTTATATCCCGATAAATGGTATGTCCGATAGCGAAAAGTTTGATGCCATCATAGTCGATGAAGGTCAAGATTTTGGATTGGCTCGGCTACAAGCGCTTTATTTCCTTCTGAAAGACAGTGGTAGCTCTCAGTGGTTGGTTTTTTCTGATCAGAGGCAGAACTTGTATCAAGGTGAGCAGACGTATGAGATAGAAGCTGAGGTCACGTTTCGTCTGTACGAAAACTGTCGAAATACAAAAAAACTAAATTCAGCTACCAACGCGATATGTAAAACAAATGTGATCGCTATGGAAGGTGTTCCCGCAGGCATAATGCCGAGTGTTGAGTTATGCAAACGTGAGTACATGGCACAAAAAGTCTGGCTGCTAGCGAGCGAATTAAGTCCCGACGGCGGTGCAGTTATACTTTCGCCGTATATGCTCCATAATTCCTGTATGAAAGACAGCACGAAAGGGCACGGACTGGAGTTAACGACTGATATTAATTTTCTGGGGAAGTCTGGTTATGTATTCTTTTCAACAATCAAGTCTTTTAAAGGACTTGAGGCAGGGCATGTTATTTTTATTCATGCTGATGTGCCAGAGGCGAACAAAGCTTTATCGGACGAGGATATTTATGTGGCTTTTACTCGAGCCAGCACTAGATTAGATGTTCTAACCTCTCAATTAGAGGCACAGACCTGGTATGAGTCCCAGCTATCGGCTCTTTCCTCTTGAATATAGAGCGGATGACGTAGCTTAGTCTGGACAAATATTACGCCGATTGGTCGTAAGCCTTTACTGCAGGCGGGTTGTGCGTTTTTACGGCGTGATCAATGAAAAAATTTGGCTGTCTGTAGGGCAGCAATTTATGAACCAAGCATGTCGCGCCACTGTGGTCCGCGAATATTGTGGCCGCATTGACTTTACTGTATTTCCTGCGGATCTTACTAGCATCAGTTAAGTTGAAACGATGGGTCCCGACCCCTTGCTTATCATCGCTGACATAGTGAATTTCGTGTGGCTTTGCGCAAAGCCTTTGAGGAATTTGGCAGCTGAGAATTTGTTTCTTAGAAAAGAGCTCACGCTTTACAAAGAGCGACAGATAAACCGACCTTAATAGTATTAGAAGGCTACTATAAAGTCAGATTTGCATCTTAATATACGGCTTGAAAAGCAGATTGTGCATTGCTGTTAGGTGTTGAATTTGCGAGAGTTTCTGGACTGCACAAGGAAGAGGCGGGTAGGGGCGCCCGGCTAAGGGCAATGGCTGCGCTGTGGAGATTGATCGGGTGCCAGATGTGTGATGGAGTGGGCTGATGGGTCGCAGCCGGTGCGTCAAACAGTATGTGGGTGGAAAATGGGTAGCCGGCTCACTATTAAAGTATCGTGATTGTAGGTTTTTTGGTGTGGCGACTTGGTAGTAATAGGCAGTTTATTCTTTTTATACTGCGCAAAATTTTGATGGCAAAACTACTGATTTGTCAAAGTACGTCATTCAGGCTGGCCTTGAACTAGCTGATGAGCTAAAAATTATAGTGTTTCCCCTCAAGCCACTATCAACATAGAAAATTCGGTTTATCAATAACCCGCACTTATGGATACACGCACTTATGGACTATTTCGAATCAATCGTGAAAACATTGCTCGAAGAGAACGGCTATTGGTGCCGACAATCTTTTAAAGTAAATGTCACGAAGGAAGAGAAGCGCCAGATAGGCAAACACAGTATCCCCAGACCAGAGATTGACGTAGTCGCATTCAAACCAAGTGAAGGACGAATACTAGCTGTAGAGGTTAAATCCTACTTGGATTCACCGGGTGTTAGGGTCGAGGAATTAAAGCAGCGATATGAGCTGCCAACTGGCCTCTATAAGCTATTCACCTGTGCGTCCTATCGGGATATTCTTTTTAGAGCTCTTGAAAGGGATTTGATGGAGAGTGGGTTAATCGACAAGCCTTACCCAATCCAGTTAGGTCTGGCAGCAGGAAAAGTATATAAAAAAGCAGAAATTGAGCTAAAGACGTTACTAGAAGATCAAGGTATGTTTTTTTGGGGGCCTTCCGATATAAAATCCGGTATGACAAAGCTAGCGTCGAAAGGGTACGAAAATGATCCAGTAGTAATTGCCGCTAAATTATTAGTACGTGAAACCTAATCAAGCAACGCAGCCAAATTGTTGAGCGCAAAATCGCACTTTGTGGTTTGATATGTTCTTTAGGAAAATATTGTGTATTTAAATATAAAAGAATCAAAATACGATCAGCGCATTTACCGAATAATATCCTATGAACGATTTATTGAGCTGTTCAAAGCTAGAAAAAATACGTTGGTAAAACCTAAGTTATGGGAAGATACATTCGAAAATTATGCTTTAAAGTCAACGCTGAAATTCCCAGATGAAAGTAAGATAGAGCTAGACACTCATGAAAGATTGTACGGTCAATGTTGGACAACGTCAAAAGCGTCTGATGCTATGTGGAGAATATATTCTCAAGATAAGAAAGGAATAAGAATAAGAACAACGGTTGATAAATTGTTGGGTGGCTTGGATTTGGCCAATGTAAATACAGCCAGGACAATGTCATGTATAGGTAAAGTTGAATACAAATCTGAAATTACGATTATGTCTGAAGCCAGAAAAGCCTTCAGCCGAGATGGTCGAATGACTTTTGGTAGCTTGTTTCGATCATTGTTAATTAAGAGAAAAGCATTTGATCATGAAAAAGAGATTAGACTGATGTATCTTGACTGGGGACATAAATTTCCTTCACAAAGCATTTACTCTTATGAAATCGATCCTCATGATTTAATCACACAAGTTATGATCGATCCTCGTGTGAGTCATAGTGAGTACAAGAAAATACAAACAGATATCGTAGAAAAAACTGGGTATATGGGAGATATCAAGCGCTCACTTTTATATAGGCTTCCAGATACTTTAACTCTTGAAGTGGATCAAAAATTCACAAATTAGAGCACTGTTTTCCTTTAGGTTGGCTGCCACAATTAGCGCTGGCTTTATAAGCACTTTCCAGACTCTTAATTTTTTATCAATCCTGCGAATGTCTGTAAGGTCAAGTCTGGGCTTCTACAGCTAAAGTATCGTGATTGTAGGTATTTTAGTGGGGCGGCTTGGCGGTTTATTCTTCTTATACTCCCTGCGTGATTCTTGCGTGGATCAGTGGTGCGTGGTTACGCAATGTAGTGCAATAGTCAGCTAGTCAGCCCGCTACATTGTTGAAACTACGGGGCTGAAAAGGCGTCACGAGGACTGAAAATCCCCGTGTCGGCAGTTCGATTCTGTCCCTGGCCACCATTAAACATCAGGTTATCAGCGCTACTCCCCGAACTTCGATTGCGCTGGCTGTGACAATCTTGTGTCATCCAGTCGCTTCGCGACTTCCTGCAGATGTTCTCCAGCCATGTGCGCATATCTCAGTACCATTTGATATGACGACCAGCCACCCAGCTCCATAAGTTCTTGCAAGCTCGTGCCTCTTTGCACATGCCATGACGCCCATGTGTGCCTAAGATCATGCCAGCGAAAATCCTCTATTCCCGCTCGATCCAGGGCACAGCTCCACGCCTTGGTTAAAGTGCGTTGAACGGGTCGACCAAGAAAAGTGAAAGCGAACACCTCATCTATGCCGACACGTCTGTTGCGTATTCCGGTCAAAGTGGCCAGTGATTCCGGAACTAAATGGTCAGTCTTTTCCACCCAACGCTCGAGTGTCGATAGTAGCACTAGCAGTGGTCACATTGGCTTTGTTTGCTCAGCAAGTAGTCGGCGCATAGATTCCCCCTTTAATCCAAGACGATGAGCGTTGTGAAGTAGCCGATCTAGGATGGCATCGGCCAGTGTTGGATCTCCGATAGCGTAAGCGTTCATTCCAGACCGTTCTAGATATTCAACTCCAAGTCTGATCCCATCGGATCATCAGCAAAGTGCTCTTTTCACAGACGCGGTGTGAGTTGCTCTATATTCTTGTTCGGATGTATCTGGATTCTTTGAAGTACGTCGGTTAGATAAACAAACGGATTGACGTCGTGCAGCTTGCAGGTGCTGATCAGACTCTGGATGGTTCCAACTTGTTCAGCTCCAAGCTCTGTCCAACAAAAGA
>CALKXC010000441.1 GCA_938004025.1 uncultured Leucothrix sp.
AATGACTTTAATGGTGCAACACAAGAAGGCGCAGGCTGGTATCAAGTAAATGCACACAAGGGGCAACGCCAATCTGCCCCTCATTGCTTCCTTCGCCCTGAAATGAATCGAGACAATCTCACCCTCATCAGTCAATTATCCGCTGAGCGCTTACGCTTTGATGGCCGTCGCGCCGCCGCTGTCGAGTGCCGACGTAATGATGGAACGGAAGTCGTCATCAAAGCCAATAATGAAATCATTCTCACTGGCGGCAGTTTTCAATCACCCAAGCTGCTAATGCTATCGGGCATAGGTGACAAGCAACACCTGCACCAGCATGGTATCGACGTGATTATTGACTCACCTGACGTGGGTGCTAATTATCAAGATCATGTGGGTGTTCCTGTCACTCGACAATTAGCGGGCGTAAAAGGATTATATGGTGCTGACAAAGGACTAACAGCTATAAAGCATGGGTTAGATTACTTTATTTTTCGTCGTGGCTTGCTAACGTCTTCATTGCTAGAGGCGGGTGCCTGCGTCGATACCAATAATGGTGGTCGCCCCGATGTTCAGTACAATTTTTCACCCTTCGCTCCCGGTAGACCCGGCAAACCACCATTGAGTTGTCACGCGATTCAAGTGCACCCAATGACAATGCGGCCCAAGTCTCGAAGTCGATTAGGTCTGCGCTCTGCAAACCCTCTCGATACCGTTTTATTCGAATCAAACATCCTGAGTCATGCGGATGACATGGATACTTTGCGTCGAGGCGTTCGATTAGCACGAGAGATCTGTAAACAACCAACCTTACGAGACATTCTAGCCGATGAAATTTGGCCGGGTGCAAGCATCAACACCTCAGATAACTCTACTGAGTTTGATGATGCAATAAGAGCTCAAGCACGAACCATTTACCACCCTGCGGGAACCTGTCGCATGGGAGCAGATGATCAAGCGGTGGTTGATACTAAGTTACGAGTGCGAGGCGTTGAAGGTTTGCGAGTAGCAGATTGCTCAATCATGCCAGCGTTGGTGTCGGGAAATACCCATGCACCAACGCTGATGATTGCAGACCGCTGTGCGGACTTCATTCTAGGTTTAAAAGGCTAGGCTGATAAATTACTGAGCCTGAACCTGAAGTTCCAACTCTGTCACTAGCTGTGGCGGTAACTGCAAACGCGCCGCTAGCATTCCTAAGTAAGATTTTTCCGCTGGAGTATCCACATCAACCGCCATTAATGAGGCGATGTAAATCTCTGCCGCCACTTCAGGACTCGTCGCGCTATTGACGATGGCATCCACATCAACCGGATGACCCATCTCTTGTACGAGTAGGTTTTGGCTTTCAGCATCTAACCCCAATGCTTCAATCTTTTGGAAGATTGCCTGACTTTCCTGAGCATCTAATCGCCCATCCGAACGCGCTGCTGCAATCATTGCTCTGACTAACGTCAAACTTAGCTCATTCGTAGCCGCTTCATCATTGGGTGCGGGCAAAAAGGCTGCTGCCTCCGGCGTTGCAAACAAGCCCGCGACATCCATAGGCTGAGGTTTCGCCGCTGATGGCGGAGGATTAGATGGACCGCCACCCTGATTATCGTTGTAACGTTTGTATGCTGTGTAAGCCAGTGCTCCAACCGCAGCTACACCACCTAACTTAAGGGCGTTTTTTCCCATTTTCTTAACAGTTTTCTTTTTAACCATCTTGCTAGCCATACCGCCTGCTAGCCCTCCGGCAAAGCCAGCTGCGGCACCGCTGCTCAAAAGTGACCCTAGTAGTTTATTAATGTCGGCCATCGTAATGCTCCACTGTGAATTGTTAATTTCTCTAATAGAGCCTATTTTACTGCAATAATATAAATCGAATAAGTCGTTTAATCATTACAAATAATTCGTATTTATCGAAAATAAAAAATTGTATTATCTCAGCACAAATGGATTAGATGCTGATGTCTGTTGAGCAATCCAAACTGACTTTACCTGTAAGAATTCCTTAATCGCATCTTGCCCACTTTCACGACCTTGACCTGAGCGTTTATAACCGCCAAATGGACTCATAAAGCTCACGGCACGATAGGTATTCACCCAAACCGTTCCCGCTTTAAGCTTCTCGGACATCCGAAATGCTCGCCCGATATCGTTAGTCCAAACGCCAGCAGCTAGGCCATAAATAATATCGTTTCCGATGCTGATCGCCTCTTCTTCTGTATCAAAAGGAATAACAGACAGTATCGGGCCAAAGACCTCTTCCTGAGCAATGCGCATATCGTTGCTAACGTTAGTGAAAATAGTCGGCTCTACAAAACGATTACCCTTCGCTCCTTCGCCAGTATAGGGCTTGCCACCCAATACGCATTCCGCGCCATCTTCCTTTGCCACTTGAATATAATTAAGTATTTTTTCATATTGCGGTGGGGTTGTAACGGGGCCAACGTGAGTGTCTGCTGACATCGGGTCGCCAATCGTCGCTGCGCCTGCCACTTCAACTAGTCGCTTGACGAACTTGTCATGAATAGACCTTTGCACAAGCAAACGCGAACCGGCAATGCAGGTTTGACCCGTTGCGGCGAAAATGCCTGAAATAGCGCCCATTACCGCCGCTTCAAAATCAGCATCTTCAAATACGATATTAGGAGACTTACCGCCTAACTCCAACGTAACAGGCATGATTTTCTTGGCGGCACTTTCGTAGATTCTCTGTCCTGCAACATCTGAACCTGTAAACGTTATTTTATCGACATCAGGGTGATCAACCAATGGCTGCCCTACTTCCAAACCCATACCTGTTATGCAGTTCACAACGCCATCTGGGATCCCTGCTTCTTTAATCAAATCCATAAAAGCAAGAGAAGAAGTCGAGGTGTATTCAGAAGGCTTAACGACTGCTGTGTTACCCGCTGCGAGTGCAGGCGCTAGCTTCCAAGCCAATAGCAACAGCGGCGAGTTCCAAGCGGTAATCATACCCACAACACCTAGTGGTTCATGGCGAGTGAAATTGAAAATGCCGGGCTTGTCACAAGGTAAAACTGCGCCTTCAACCTTGTCCGCTAGCCCACCAAAGTAGCGATACCACTCGGCAAGGTATTTAGTTTGTGCGCCCATTTCAGCCATGAGCTTACCGTTATCACGGACTTCCATTTCACCCAATCTAACCGATTCGCGTTCGACGATCTCAGACAAACGTACTAACAGTTTGCCTCGCTGAGTCGGACGCATTGCTCCCCACTCACCTTCGAAAGCGGCTTTTGCAGCCTTAGCAGCTCGGTCAGCATCTT
>CALKXC010000442.1 GCA_938004025.1 uncultured Leucothrix sp.
GGTTCAATTGCGTTAATGGTGGAGTTGCTAGCAGGTGCTTTAATTGGGGATGTGTTTAGTTTCGAGGCGACTGCAAATGATGTCAGAGACGGTGGTCCACCAAAGCGCGGTGAGTTTATGATTGCTATCGATCCTTCTCGATGTGTAAGTGGAGGAAGCGGTCTTTCCCAGTTTGCTCATGCAGAAACGCTGTTTGCTGAAATTCTAAGCCAAGAAGGAACTAGGCTGCCTTCGGATAGACGATATAAAACAAGACTTTCTACACCCCAAGATGGAATAACGGTGCCTCAGTCTTTATATGATGAATGTGTTCAGTTATCCACTAGTTAGAATCTAAACGTTTGAAAGAGCAGCTGGTTTATGGAAGAACCAGCTGAACGATTGAGTATACTGCTACAACAAAAAGAAAGCCCATCAATAGGCCTGCAAAAATAAAAGGCATTGCACTCTTTTTACTGAAATCTTCTTCTAAATTTTTCTTCTTTTGAACGCCCGCGAAAGCTGCCATCACGCTCTTAATTGCACTTAAGAATTCTTTCATTTTTATGCCTTAATAATTCCCTAAATGATTTGATTAAGATTTAGAGGAAAGTAGTGATCAACTAACAGAATCACAAATAAAATCATTAGATAGTTGATTGAAAAGCCAAAGGTTTTCATTGGCAGTTCCATGTTATCTGGGTGGCGCATCATTTGGATAGCATAATAAAGAAATCCAAGCCCAAGTAATATTGCACCAATGAGATAGATAAGTGATGACATCCCGATAAGATATGGCATTAGGGTCACGATGAAGAGAATGACGGTATAGAGTAAAATTTGTAAACGTGTAAATGATAATCCGTGTGTAACCGGTAGCATTGGGACGTCCACTTTGGCATATTCTTCATGGCGGTGAATCGCTAGTGCCCAGAAGTGGGGAGGGGTCCAAATAAAGACGATTAAGAACAGCAGCATTGCATCCAACTCAACGGAGTTTGTAATGGCTGCCCAGCCAAGTACCGGTGGTGCAGCGCCGGCTGCTCCGCCAATGACAATGTTTTGTGGCGTGGCCCTTTTCAGGTACATCGTATAAATAACGGCATAGCCAATTAATGCAAAAAATGTCAGCACTGCCGTCAGTATATTAACCCAGATAGCCAAGATGCCTAAGCCGATTACACCAATGATGATGCCAAAAACAACAGCTTGTTTACTATTAACTTTACCCTCTGGCATAGGGCGATTTTTGGTGCGGCTCATAATGGTATCGATGCGTTGATCTACCACATGATTGAAAACCGCAGCAGAGCATGAAGCCAGTGCAATACCAATTGATCCAAGAATCATTAGGCCAAGGGGAGGTAAGCCTTCAGTTGCTAATAGCATGCCCACGACAGCGGTTAACATGATCAATGCAACGACTTTGAGTTTACAAAGTTTCAAAAAGTCATTCAGTGTTGGGCGTGCAGTATCCATGATTTAACCGATGTGTGAGTACTTAAGAATGCGTTTGAGGTCTTTCAGCATGCGCTTTATATCAGGAGTATCGCCTGAATAATACATCATCAGGTTTCCAATAGGGTCAATTAAGTACACAGGGTTTTCATCTTGCTTGGGGAATTGAGCCATAAATGCTGATGAATCTTCACCTCTTACACCAATAACTAAGTCAGGATTGTCAAATTGAAGCTTTCCTTGGTTAGCAGGTGCTTGCGGAAAAACGGCTAGTGTTCTGATGCGGCGCATATTCTCATTAGTGACTAGCCGTAAGCGTTTTAGAAGATCTATGCGTGCGGAACATTTCTCGTCACAGACTTCCGGTGTTAGGTATAGCAGGGTCCATTTTTCCCTAGCCGTTTTTTCAACATCTGCAGCTTGGTTGTCGACCTGTATGCCTTTAACATCAATAAGAACCGGTGGCGTTATTAACTGGCCATAGTTGACTGTGGATGACCCCATCTTTAGGTTGTCAGCGTTTAGGAACATAATTGCGCCGATAACGATAGGAGCTACAAATACGAAAATCATCATCAGTAGCGTTTTTTTGCTGGAGGACATAGCCATAATATATCTTGCCTGTGCGACACATTTTAGAGGGTGCAAATCATAACGCATGTTTCATACAATAAGGAACATACCTTACTGAATTTCGCAGTATCAAATTTTATGCTTAATTTTGACGTGGTGTGTGATGGCTTAACTGACTGTAGGCCTTGGTAAGACTGCAGGTATGTGTGCGTCAGAAGTATGGGAGTTTAAATCTAGGCTAAGTTCGGTGTTTTGCAATAGATATAATAAAGAATACCAATGTTGTGAATTAGTAAGGATTTAATTTGGCCAGAGATAGATTTACTCATCACTTCACTGAAGAGTTGTTGAGATGTGATTTGCTACCAGCTGGCAAGTTAGCGTCAATCTAGAAAGGTAATGCGTTGATTTGGGTAGATATAAGATTATTTAAGTCAGTAAATACCTTGGATGTAGTTGCTATGTTCTTAGTAAAGTAGAGCGGCTCAGCAGATTACCTTCGGAAAAAAAGAGGGTTATATCCAGTAAAAGCGAATTACCTCATAATAGTCCTTGATGGCCATTACTACCTATTCGATTAGGTATTTTTGGGAATATGTATTCCCCAATAGTAGTAGTTAGAATTTGTGAAACGGACTAGCAAATTTCAAAACTTGGCTGTAGACTACCGCCCAATTAAGGATGGCCTCTAGTCGTTCCCTGTGCGCGGTATAAACGCATACTTCAGTCGCTTTTGACCGTGTCGAAAGTCGCTAAAGAATTTAAGATTAAAGCTAGGGCTTTACAAATGAATATTTATTTAGAATTTACACTTAGAAACTTTCGATTCTTTTGGCCTGCATGCAGATCAAACGTTACATCGATACTGAAGGAGGCTACATGCTGAACAATCGATTCTTCTCGACCTTGTTCAAAATCCTGACTTTGTCACTGCTTGCAGTACCAGGTTTGGCTTTTGCGGAATATGGTCTGAATTTGCCAGAAGGGGTTACCCCGATAAGCCGTGATATATACGGACTGCACATGACCATTTTCTGGGTTTGTGTCGGTATCGCGGTATTGGTATTTGGTGTGATGATCTATTCGATGATCAATCACCGTAAGTCGAAAGGTGCGGTAGCTTCTAACTTTCATGAAAGCACTACGATTGAGTTAGTTTGGACGATTGTTCCATTATTAATCCTTATCATCATTGCTGTTCCTGCGACTAGGGTTTTGATTGATCTTGAAGATACGTCAAAAGCTGATATGACCGTAAAAATCACGGGTTACCAGTGGAAGTGGCAATATGAATATATTGACGCTGAAGGAGAAGGCATTAACTTCTTTAGTAAC
>CALKXC010000443.1 GCA_938004025.1 uncultured Leucothrix sp.
ATTGGTGGTGTGGATGTAATGGCCGCCGCTAAGCTCTCTGACATTCAGGAAGTCGTTTACACCGGACGCAAACCACCCAAAGCTTGGAAAGGAACACGCGCGGAGGATGCCGTTACCCTAGACGAGTTAACCGAAGAAACCGTGTTTTTTGAAGGCACTGCCAGAGAAGCCGCCAAGGCTTACCCAAAGAACGCCAATGTTGCGGCAACCCTTGCACTGGCTGGTGTTGGTTTTGAGAAAACGCGCGTCAAGCTCATCGCAGATCCAACGACTAGCAAGAACACACACAGCTACTCCGTCGTGTCAGATGTTGTGAGCTATTCTGTTGAACTCATGAGTGTCGCCTCACCTAAGAACCCTAAGACTTCGATGACGACGGTGTATAGCCTAGCTCGCGAAGTGCTCAACAAAGATTCCAACGTGGCTATCTAAGTCTTATGCCCACACAATCTTATACTTATAGCGCCATCGGATTAATGGTTCTCTCGATGACTTTAATTGTTGGGGGTGATGCGGCAGCCAAAGTTTTATCTGGTGCAGACTTCAGCCCTTACTTTGTCGCGTGGACACGCTTCGCACTGGCCGCTCTTATACTCGTTCCATTTAGTGGGCTCAGTCGTGCTGAGTTGCCGCTGTTACTCGATAAACGTGTATTACTGCGTGGCTTGTTAATTGCCGTGGCGATTTGCTCAATTCTCACGGCTCTAAAAACCGAACCTCTCGCTAATGTCTTCGGTGGCTTTTTTATCGGCCCAGTCGTCTCTTACTTCTTATCTGCATTGGTTTTAAAAGAGACCATTACTTGGCAACGTACCGCACTACTCGCACTCAGCTTTATGGGTGTTTTGTTAGTCGTAAAACCAGGATTTGGTATGACACCGGGTATGGGGTTTGCCATATTAGCCGGCTCTTTACACGGCAGTTTTCTAGTCGCAACACGTTCACTTGCTCAAGATTATCGCGCCAAGTTTTTGCTAGCCTCACAGCTAATCATCGGCACTATCGTTTTATCGCCTTTCAGCCTGCTTGAAACGCCTGAAATGGATATGAATATCGTCGGGCTTATTTTCATCAGTGCATTAGGCTCTGCATTCGGCAATTTATTGTTACTGGTCGTGAATCAAAAGACTCCTGCCAGCGTCGTCGCGCCACTTGTTTACAGCCAACTGTTATCGGCGATGGTGATTGGCTATTTGGTATTTTCAGAATGGCCTGATGGATTGAGCTTTCTAGGATTAGGCATCATCATGGTTTCGGGTGTTTTCTCGTTTTGGCTAGCCATAAGACACACGGCCCGTTAGGTTAAATCTTCTAAAAATAGTCAATACAGTACAGCGCAAAACAATTAATCGCAAAAATAGATCGTTATGACTTAAATAATCCATTTTACTAAAATTAAGCCCTCCTCTATTCTGATCTCAATCACACGATTAACGAGGTAAAAGACATGAAGAACATCGATATTGGAATTACGGCAGTTGACAGAGAGAGCATCGCAGATGGTTTCAAACGCCTATTAGCAGATTCGTACACGCTTTATTTACAGACTCACAACTTCCACTGGAATGTTGAGGGACCTCAGTTTCGTGAGTTGCACTTGATGTTCGAAGAGCATTACACCGAGCTGGCAATAGCGGTAGATGATATCGCTGAGCGAATCCGTACTTTAGGCTTTGCAGCCCCAGGAACTTACGCTGAGTTCGCTCGCCTTAGCTCAATTAAAGAAGTCGAAGGCGTACCCGCAGCAGCTGATATGGTTTCCATATTAAATAGTGGGCACGAGCAGGTCGTCAAAACAGCACGTGAAGTGTTGAAGCTTGCTCAGGCAGCAGATGATGAATCCAGTGCATCTTTGGTATCCGATCGCATGCGAGTGCATGAGAAGACGGCTTGGATGTTACGAGCGACAGTTGCCGCTTAAATCAAAACAGGCACTAAGATTTCTATATTAATTTTAGAAAACTTAGTGCCCTCCACCATCTCATCTCGCTTAAATGACGCTAAGCGACGAAAAACTTAAATAAAGTGAATATAGAAATCTAGCTGCTCTTGATCATTCATTTCAGCCGTTTTCTCAACTTCCACACCTTTCATGAAAATATGATTAGCCGTTAGCAAATTACCAACTGCCTCACACAGTGCAGTGTCTGCTTCAAGGTCAGCTATCGCACCTGCTAGGTTTTCAGCAACACCGGTTTCAGCATCATTCGATTCAAAGCCATCGCCTGACTCTGGTGCGCCTAATTCATAACCATTACTTACACCCAACAACGCCGCCTGTAACACCGCCGCCACGGCTGTGTAGGGGTTAGCCGTTGCATCACACATACGATGCTCCAAACGTGCACGCTGGCCTGACTCAGTTGAAACACGTGTTGTTACATTGCGATGATCTCCACCCCAGTTTTGCCAATACCCAGACAAACTGGCTGGCTGTAAACGCTTATAAGAGTTAACAGTTGGCGATAATAAACCCGCCAAACCTTTATGATGATGCACCAAACCTGCTACACACTGCTTAGCCAGATCGGTCATGCCTGCAACGCCACCGCTGCCACCATTGCTAATGGCGTTGTTGCCGTCTTTATCGAAGAATGAGAAGTTGATGTGCATACCAGAACCACCCGCCTCCTCAATCGGTCTCGGCATAAAGGTCAGTAACACGCCCTCTTTTAAGGCAATCTCGCGCGCCATTAGTTTGAACAACGCAATGTTATCAACAGACTTAACCGCATCATCAAACTTAAGTGTGTATTCAAACTGAGCCGAATCAAACTCAGAAGTGATCATCTCTAACTCAAAACCAAGATCAGCTGCAGCCCACCAGATTTTATTGTTAAAACCGATTGGGTCAATAAACGGGCCAGTACCATAAACAAAATCACCCGGTGTTTGGTAGGGCACCCACTTATCGCCGTCTCTAGTAAAAGCAAACGCTTCAAGCTCGATACCAATTTTAGGGGTTAAGCCCTGTGACTCCCAAGCTGCTACTGCGCGCTTTAAAGCGCCACGTCCGCAAGTACCTAATGGAGCTCCGTCAGTGTCATAAAGGTCACCCACGACTATTTTTGTATTCTTTTCCCAGCTTTTACGAACGTCATCACCGTCCCACTTCAGCTCCATGTCAGGCAAGCCTTCCATCATTTTTGATCCTGGAGACGGTAGTAAATCTTTGTCGTAATGCACTCCAAAAACAGACTGACAGAATCTTGTGTCCGACTCACTCACCGGTACGTATTTACCACGCATTAAATTGAGATGATCACAAAATAATGCTCTTAATCGCTTAGCCATGATTTTCCTCCTAAATGTGTTTTTACAATACCACTTTTACGGGTAGATTTTTAAGACCGCCAACAAAGTTGGAACGCAGAAATTGCTGCTCCCCTGCTGGCTCTATCGATTTGATGCGTTTAGATAGCGCTTGGAATAACACTCTAACCTCCAATCTTGCCAACCACATACCCAAGCAAACATGCGGGCCACCTTGGCCGAATGCGATGTGTGGGTTAGGGTTTCGAGCTAAATTCACTTTTAACGGCTCTTCAAAAACGGTTTCATCACGATTCCCTGAAGGGTGCCAGTACAAAACCTTATCTCCTTTTTTAATGGTTTTGCCGTGATACTCCACATCCCGCGTGGCAGTGCGTCTGAAGTACAAAGTTGGCGATGCCCATCGGATTATTTCATCGGGTGCCGTTTTCCAAATCTCATCATCCCCGCGCATTTGATCAAGCAGCTCAGGCTGATGACACATCGCTTGAATACCTGCTGCAATGGAGTAACGCGTGGTGTCATTCCCCGCGGCGACTAACAAGCAGAAGAAGTTTAGAAACTCCAACTCATCAATGACATTGCCGTGCTTATCCGGCTTTAAAATTGCCGTTAAAATGCCATCGGGGTTACCGCGTTCATTATGCGTTTTCACCAGTTTTCTGGCATAAGCAAACAGCTCTGCCCCCGCAGGTGAATTGAACGGCATCATTTTAAATTCATCGGTGGTGAGCTCATCCACCACATGATCCGTAAAGTCAGAGTCAGAGTTCGCCATCAAGGCGTCACCCTTATCAACCAACCAAGGCAGGTCTTCCTCGGGCAACCCCATTATCCTACCGAGCATTTTCATGGGCAGCTCACGGGCTATTTCTTTGGTTGCGTCAAACTCAATTTTGGGTAAAGCCTTATCAAGAATGTCGGTACAAAGCTGGCGAATGGTGTCTTCAAAAGTTGCCATCGTTGAGCGTGAGAAAGCCTTCATCATTCGCATGCGAGTGACTGAGTGCTCTGGCGGATCCGTTTCTTGAAAGGTTCTGCGCGCCATGTACTCTTCGTAAGACTGATCTTCCATACGAATACCTTGAGCTGATGAAAAAGTCTCTACATCTCGGGTCATCGCCATAATATCGGCGTGACGAGTGATCGACCAAAAGCCTTTGCCTTCACTCCAGTCAGTCCAGTGGATAGGATCTTCTTTGCGTAAACGCTGGAAGGTGTTCAGTGGCAAGCCTTTCACAAAGGTATCGTGACTGGTTAAGTCAGCGTAGCCGTCATCATTTGGCACCCAAATGGTCATCGTAAGAACCTCCCTTGTTAAGCGTTATTTTAGAAGGTTAGCACTTATTAAGCGTCTGCCCCATCATCTATATGAATGATGGAATGTCCGCGCAATTCTGATTATTCTAGAGATATGCATATTGCCATTTTAAATTCGAACACCGATCGCTCCGAGTTTGCCAAAGACTGGCCAGA
>CALKXC010000444.1 GCA_938004025.1 uncultured Leucothrix sp.
TTTGGTCCTGTGCTACAGGTGGTTCGTGTAGATACAATGCAGGAAGCCATGGATCTAATTGATGCTCACGAATACGGTAACGGTACTTGTATCTTTACTCGTGACGGAGAAGCCGCTCGTTACTTCACGGACAACATTCAAGTGGGAATGGTTGGTGTGAATATTCCATTACCTGTGCCTGTTTCATACCACAGCTTTGGTGGTTGGAAGCGTTCTTTGTTTGGTGATTTGAGTGCTTACGGTCCAGATGCGATAAAGTTCTACACGCGTCGTAAGACAGTCACTCAGCGTTGGCCTTCGGCTGGCGTGCGTGAAGGCGTCTCGTTTGCATTCCCTTCTTGAGTTTAGTCGATCGTTGATTAGTCACTGATTGGCACGATACAAATTAAGCGATGGTTCTTAGCGGAATCATCGCTTTTTTATTTTCAGCATTTTCCCTATATGACGATAACTCAAATTACTGAGGAGTTTTGCAGTCAGAAAACAGTACCAACCATCATTCCAATAAAAATTAATCAAAAAACGTTTCAAAATGACTACACTAAACCTTACTACCCCCCAAACTTATGTGAGTCATAATGAAAACCATTAAATACCAACTACTTGGCAGTTTCTTAGTACTGCTAATGTTTAACAGCCACTCAGCAATGGCTTCTGCCAACGGAGTCGTTGATAAAAACGCTGCCAGAGTAGCGAGCATTGAAACCATCATTCGTCAAAACATTGCCTTGGGTCGATTAAAGAACACTTTCTTCCACCCCATTATCACCAACAAAACAAGCCGCCCTACTCGAAACCCGTTTGCAGATATGCCAAAGAAAACGGTTGATACCTTAGCCAGACAAGGTATCAATATCTCTGCCTTATCACGCTATAAAGCGATTTATTTTAAAGGCGAATACCTTGGCTCTCAGTCACGTAAAATTGTTAACACGGCACCTGACACTGTCCTGGTGATTGGTAAAGGCACGCGATTGCATGACCCCATTTATAGTCGTGGCCCGGTAGTAAGCTTTGCACAACCCGATGACATAGCCGGTATCGTTGCGAGTAATATTGTTTGGTTCAATAGCCAAAACAAAGCTGCGCTTCACCCTTATGCCCCTTTTATTGGAATGCCAATAGTTAATGCACGTGATAACCCTAAAATCCTCATCGCGTCCGCCGGTGATTTAAATAAAATAAAACGGGAGCGTCAGAATCAGTGCAAGCACTACACCAATACATCGGTCGCGCAGAACGCAAGCAATATAAAACTGGGATGCGGCTTTACCGGCTTAAGATGGAGTAACAATTGGAAAGGTCAGTTTGATTGGTGCATGACAGTCTTAGATCCAATTTCTGGCGGCGAAAATGAGTTCCGAAAAACTCAATTGGCAAACTGTAAAGCTAAAAAAGCGAGTACGTCTAACCCTAAAAACAGCCCTGCAATACCAGCTGCTTGTCATGACCCAAGCAAACAGTACGCAGCTGTTAAGCAAGTGAATCACAGCTTCCGCTATGAGAGAAAACTGAAGTCTCCCGTTAAAAACGGCTTAATCCGTTATGACTACAACAAGGATAGAAAGCCCGACTATGTTTTCCTTGAAACCAAAGGGGAAACAGCAAGATTTGCAATCTGTTTAAGTCGTGGAAATTCTTACCAAAGACGGGTAACGGATGTGAGTTTTACAACCGCAAAAACCGGTAGCTACTTCACCGATGAATATTGGATGAGCCAATCTGGTGACCTGCTAAAATTGGATATTGAAAACTTTGAACATAACGGCGGAAGCAGCGGCCGTTATATAAGCTACCGTTTCAATACGGCAACTGGGAAATTCAAAATCATAGAAAATAAAGCCGATTCAGCTGGCGTTGAAATGGATGGTTTCGTTTTCCCAATGGCCATTCCACCATCGTATAGTTTGTTTTAAATAGGTAAAAATTTAACACGTTTAGATAGAGAAACTCACTGAATGTTTAGTATCATAGGAAGACCTCTAACTAAAGGACTTCCTATGATTCGCTTAGCATTAATTGGCGCAGGCCGCATCGGTCAGGTGCACGCACTTGCCGTTCACAACGTACCCAATGCCAGCATTACAGCCGTTGTTGATACTTATCCTGAATCAGCAAAAGCATTAGCGGCAAAGCTTGGTGCGAAGGTAATGGAATTAGATGAAGTCTTTGCTAGCAATGAAATTGATGCTTACATAATCGCCAGCTCAACGGACACGCACTCGCCTTTACTAAAGCTTTGCGCATCAGTCGGTAAGCCTGTTTTTTGCGAAAAGCCAATCGATCTCGATTACGCTCGTGCTGAAGAGTGTAGTGATGTCATCGCCACCACTGGCATCACTTGCATGTTAGGTTTCAATCGCCGTTTTGACCCTCAGTTTGCTCAACTTAAAGCGGCAGTTGAAAATGGCAAGGTTGGACAACTTGAAACACTGATTATTACGAGTCGCGACCCTGCTCCACCACCAGTTTCTTACATCAAAGTTTCAGGTGGATTATTTCGTGACATGATGATTCACGACTTTGACATGGCGCGCTGGATATTGGGTGAAGAGCCGACGCGTATTTATGCGACGGGTAGCGTAATGGTTGACTCTGAGATTGGTGAAGCAGGCGACGTTGATACAGCTAGCGTTACCATGAATACAGCAAGCGGCGCCATCGCTGTCATCACCAATAGCCGTCGTGCAAGTTACGGTTATGACCAGCGTGTTGAGGCCTTTGGTGAAAAAGGCATGCT
>CALKXC010000445.1 GCA_938004025.1 uncultured Leucothrix sp.
CCCTTTATCTAACTCTTGTTGAATGTCAGCAGGAATCATATCTCTGATAATCATTAGGTCTCGTTCATGCAAAGGCCTTGAGTAGGCGTCTTCAGTTGGCAGGCGTTTATCGATATCGTCTAACCAGACAGGTTTGCAGTGTTCGAAATCCTTTTCGAATTGCTGTTTTACTTCTTTAGCAAATTTCTCGTCATAGACGAATATATTACTTTCTGAGTGATGATAGGTAGATCCTCGAGCCATATTATAAGAGCCGATAGAAGCAATCTCATCATCAACCAAGAAATTCTTAGAATGAAAAGCACCTTCTAATTGCCATTCCCATATCTTGACGCCACTCTCTAACAACCCACGATAATGCTTAGTGCATTCTTTGTACATCCAGCCTAGAAGACCTTTAACCATCAATGATTGTGATGAATATTGTGAGTTAGTGATTAGATTAACCTCGACGCCCCGCTTGACCGCATCCGCTAAGTACTGTGCAACTATCTTGGGGGGTCTTATGCCGTGGCACCCCCAATAAATAGAATGCTCTGCGTTTTTTATAAGTGATAGAAAAGCATGAGTGAGTGGTAAATCATTATCATCATAAGGTTTATGAGCGACATAACGCACTTGAACATTACCAGCGTGGGGATCTTCGCAGAAATAGTCGGTAAATTCTTCCTGTAAGTCTTGTGCAGACTTCACGTGTTGGGTTTTGACAAAGTCAGTGTAGAAGGCTGCCTGATTGGGTTGCCGGTTCTCCCACGCTCTATAGCGTGAAAAATCTTTAAGGAACTGGGTTTGGATATCCCGAACGACTGGGCCTTGTAAATGAACATCAGTATCACGCCATGCGAACGATTTAATCCCACCGTAGGCATATTTATCACCCCAATTAATTCCTCCTAGGATGACTTCTTTTCCGTCGATGATCATGTACTTTTCATGATAATGACGTTTTAGTTTTAACTTAAGATTACGCGCTATGTGTTTAAATGGGCCCGTATTCTTGGGTAAAGGCAACCATTCATCTAGCAAGCTATTATATTGATGAATTAATGCGCCTGCTGCTTTTAACCGTTTTATCATCGGACCAGCAAACGTTGTACGATTAACGATTTCGTCAAGAATGATTCTAACCTCAACCCCTTCTTGCAATTTTGCCACTAAAACTGCTTCGAGGCGTCGAGTCGTTTCATCCTTCATCATCGAAAACGTTGCGATATGGATGGAGTGTTTTGCCTGATCAAGTAGCCTCCAACGAATCTGATAGGACTCTCCCCCACTCGGTAAAAATCTAATATCGTTATTGTTCTTTATTGTGCTGCTAGTGAGCGAGTCCAACGTTTCAGGGGTATTTGACATAAAGGTAGTATGGTTTCGTTAAGTTGAATTATTATTAATGGTCGTTTCTGTATACCTATTCGTTCATTTTTTGGCCGAAAGTTATAGTGTAAATGAGATAAATATTAAATTTTTAAACCAATGACTTATGATAGAAAAATTCTATGTAGTAGTTAAAGTTAACTCAAAAGGATGTGGCCGTTCAGTTAAGAGTGTTTTTTCAAACATCAGAAACGATAGTTATTCCTCAGATACAATGAAATTAGGCTATTAATCAATCATTTACAGTCTTGTTATTTGACTAATATAATACTAAAAACTCTGTTTAGCTATTGATTTTATTAATTAAAACTAGGAATAACTTGAGGTAATTACCAATTATTAATTTTTTCTTTTTGTAACCTTGTTAGCTTAATGGCACCTTAACCGTAGCTGAATCAGGATAGCTTCAGCATTACTTTTGCGTTGATCAAATGGAATAGGCAGCGCAAAAGTTAAATACATAGTTTTATCCCCGAAAGATTGTGTATTTATCGACTAAATGGTTGTGTAGGAACAAGGATGTTACGAATCACCTTTAGCTGGATAAACGTTTACAAAGGCAGTGAAGCCATCGCAAACGAACTGTGTATATTCAGATGGTCAGGCGTGTCACCTGACCATCTGTTTTTATATATAACCCGCTATTTCTATCTAAATCTCCCTTCCTTCAAATAACTTTTTCGTCATTGTCGCCCTATTTCAATATTTAAAGATCAACTTAACTGATCCAAAAATGAATTGCATGGAGCTTTCATGAAGAAACCGATTACCTGTATGTGTGCGATAGCTGTTTTTTTAGCACTATCCCCCGTTCAAGAAGTATACTCTGGACCCTCGAAAAGTGCGGCTAAGAAGTATTCCGTTAAAAAACGAGTATCAAAGAAAAGTTCTCGTTATAAAACTCGGAAAAAACGTCGTAGAGCCGTTTTCACATGTGATATGTACAGCCGAAAGACCCTAAATCGAAAATCCAAGCGGTTTAGAAAAACTATTAATCACGCATCTCGCAAATATGGCGTTAGTCCGCATTTTATTAAAGCCGTCATTGCGGTTGAAAGCTGTTTCAACCCTCGTGCTAGAGGCGGACTTGGCGAAAAAGGATTAATGCAACTCATGCCTGGCACCGCAAGAGAGCTTGGTGTAAAGAATGGATACAGCCCATGGCAAAATATTCATGGGGGTACAAAATACCTAAAGCGTTTGCTCGTGCGCTATGGCGGAAATAAACACTATGCAGCTGCAGCCTACAATGGGGGACCTGGCGCGGTAAGTGTGAAATATGGACCCAAGTTTAATCAAGTAAAACGATACTCCCGTCATGTGATGCGTGCGTATAACACAATGAGTGGGGGGCGTGATGTCAGCTACAGTCCACCTGTTAAATCACGAAAAGTCTCTTTGAAATCGAGTAAGAAAAGAAAGCTAGCAAAGAAAAGTCGCGCAAAATTTAATAAAACAAATAAGCGATACAAAAAAACAAAACTAAGCAAGCGTTACCAATACAAGAAAAAGTCTGCTAAACGAGTGTTGAAAAAGAGAAATCGCGCTAAAGCTCGCTTCTCTAAACGTAAATTTCACCGTGTGAAGGCTGGAAATACGCTCTATAGTCTAGCCAGAGCAAACCGAACGTCAGTCGCTAAATTAAAGCGCTTAAATAGGTTGCGATCTAATACGATTAAAATCGGCACACGAATCAGGCTGCGTTAACTAATCAGTCTCAAGAGATTGTTGGATAGACCTTATTACCGAAAGTGGGTCAGACGCTTCGGTAATGGGTCTACCAACAACTAAATAGCTAGACCCTGCAAGCTTTGCTTGCAAAGGTGTCATAATTCTTTGTTGATCGCCACTCGCTGAACCCTCAGGCCTTATCCCTGGGGTTACAAGTACGAACTCCCCACCTTGCTCTTCTCGTAACGATGAAGCCTCTTGTGCAGAACAAACAACTCCAGCCAGACCCGAATTTGCACAAAGTGAAGCAAGATTGTTTACCTGCTGTTTTGGTGTGATTTGAATGCCAGTTGAAGAAAGTTGCTCACGATTCATAGAAGTGAGTACGGTTACGCCGATAAGTAAGGGAGGGCTTTGATAGCTTTCTAGCGAATTAGCAGCAGCCTCTAGCATGACGGGCCCACCTGAAGCATGTACATTAATCATCCATACACCTAGGTCCGCAGCACTTTTACAAGCCCCGGCAACGGTGTTTGGAATATCATGAAATTTAAGGTCCAGAAAAATTTTAAAGCCTTTATCGACTAACTTTTTTACTAGTCTTGGCCCTTCTGCTACGTATAATTGCAACCCAACTTTAAGAATACAATCCTCTGGTGAAAGGGGGTCAATAAAATCTAAAGCCAGTTTTTCGTTGGGGAAATCCAAAGCAACAATCAACATACCTGCCATATCTATTTTACCTTTATGAATTCAGATGTCAGAGCCTAAAAATATCAAACGTGTACGACCTCATCCCAGTGATTACAGGCAGGACATCGCCAAAGAAAATCATGCATTTTGTAGCCACAGTGACCGCACTGATAACCCGGTTGTAGAGAAAGATGATTGTTTAGGGCAGAGCTAATCATCG
>CALKXC010000446.1 GCA_938004025.1 uncultured Leucothrix sp.
GACTCATTCAGGCCGCTGATAGCAATTAATCCGTATTCTGGCAAATCATTGACAGTGAGTGTTTCGTATTTACGAAAATTATGGGCTTCTAGGGATTTGATTAGCATGGTTATTGACCATCCTTGATTGCATCTTCAGAAGATGTGGATGATTGTAGCTTTTCTATAATCAGTTTGGCTGCGTCATTGTACAATTCCCTATCAAACTCAGGGTTTGTTTTAGATTGTTGGCGAACATCGGTTGCACAGAAAGCGTCGAAACGCTTGGCTGGGCCAGTTAAACCAGGTGCTGTTAGCCACCTTAGATCCTTGTTGGCAGACATTTATCAATTCCTTAATTTTAACTTATAATGTCAGTAATAATTCAAATAAACGATAACATAAAAGGCATATCTGAATGAAGAAACTACCCATTAAAATTATAGTTATTGGCTTGTTAGCCATGTTGGTTACGGCTTGCAGTTCATCGGCGTATGAGTATAGAAAAGAAAGGCCAGTTACTCATGTTGAGGTGCCTTTAGGTGAAGCTGCACTGGTCGCTAACACGGGTATATCAGTAAAGTTTGACTCCGTTGAGCAAGACTCACGTTGCCCGATTAATGCTAAATGTCTTTGGGCTGGGGTAGCAATAGTCAATGTCACCGTTATAAATGGTGAAGGAGAGCTTAAAAATATTAAGCTAAGTAGCGTGAATTTCGAAACGTTTAATAAAATCGAGAAAGTCTTTGGAAAGAATATCGAGCTTATGGATGTATTACCAAACCCTTCAGCGGGGACAGCTGCAAAGCCTGAGATTATAAAAAAGCTAATAAAACTCAAAATTGATTGAGTCTTATTAGCCTAATCTTCTTATCTATCAGGCGCTAATATGCAATTGTTTGTTAGCGCTTCATTGAGGCAAAGAACTCTTCATTAGTGATTGTTGATTGTAATTTATCAAACAAGAATTCCATCGACTCCACTTCATCCATAGGATGCAAGAACTTACGTAAAATCCATAGCGCCTGAAGTTCTTCTTCGCTTACTAATAGCTCTTCACGACGCGTGCCTGAACGATTGATGTTGATCGCAGGGAAAACACGTTTTTCAGCAACTTTACGATCCAAGTGGATCTCCGAGTTACCTGTTCCTTTAAACTCTTCGTAGATAACTTCGTCCATTTTAGAACCCGTATCGATCAAAGCCGTTGCTAGGATAGTGAGGCTACCACCTTCTTCAATATTACGTGCCGCACCAAAGAAACGCTTAGGACGTTGTAATGCGTTAGCGTCAACACCACCCGTTAGTACTTTACCGGACGAAGGTACCACGGTGTTGTAGGCACGTGCTAAACGAGTAATAGAGTCGAGTAAGATGATCACATCTTGCTTGTGCTCAACCATGCGCTTCGCTTTTTCTATGACCATCTCGGCCACTTGTACGTGGCGTGTTGCTGGCTCATCAAAGGTTGAAGAAATAACCTCACCTTGGACCATGCGTGTCATTTCTGTTACTTCCTCCGGACGCTCATCAATCAATAGTACGATTAAGTGTGCATCAGGATGGTTAGTCGCAAGACTCTGTGCGATGTTCTGTAGCATCATTGTCTTACCGGCTTTAGGCGGTGCAATGATCAAGCCACGTTGGCCTTTACCAATTGGGGCAACGATGTCGATAACCCTTGCCGTAATATCTTCCGTACTACCGTTACCGCGCTCAACACGCATACGCTCGTTAGGATGTAGCGGTGTAAGGTTTTCAAATAGGATTTTGTTACGTGCATTTTCTGGAGACTCAAAGTTGATCGTATCAACTTTGAGCAATGCGAAGTAACGCTCGTTGTCTCTTGGCGTACGAATCTTTCCGGAGATCGTGTCGCCCGTGCGTAAGCCGAAGCGGCGAATCTGACTGGGTGAAACATAAATATCGTCAGCACCTGCAACGTAGTTGCTGTCTGGTGAGCGCAGGAAGCCAAAGCCATCCTGAAGAATTTCTAACACGCCGTCGCCATGTATATCATCGCCACTTTTGGCGATTGATTTGAGTATTGCAAACACTACGTCTTGTTTGCGGGCACGGGACATGCCGTCTACGCCATTCTCTTTAGCGATTTCCAGGATTTCAGAGGGTGACTTATGCTTTAGTTCAGTAAGATTCATGAATGATAGTTTTATAGATATTAAATAAGAAATACATGGGAGGTCGGAAGACCTATAATTTAGAATTTATTTGATTATTGACTCAGATTTAAGAACGCGGGAATAGCGAACTGAGCATTGCTGATCTGTGAGTTTTAAACTCTTATTTGCCTAGGCTAGCATGTAATAAGGCCGCTCGTCCAGACTTAATTTAGTGTCCCGAATCTGCTATGTGCAGATTCGAAACGCTAGATCTCATTTTAGATATTCTGGTCGAGGAATGCAGTCAGTTGAGATTTGCTCAAAGCGCCAACTTTTGTTGAAAGAACTTCACCATCTTTGAACAGCATTAAAGTAGGGATACCACGTATACCATATTTAGGTGGAATGCCCTGATTGTCATCAATGTTTAGCTTTCCAACTTTGATTTTATCACCGTATTCAGTCGCAATTTCTTCAAGAAGCGGTGCAATGTTCTTACAAGGTCCGCACCATTCTGCCCAGTAATCTACCAAAACTGGTTGGCCATTTTTTAATACTTCACTGTCGAAGTTGTCGTCACTCAGTTCTACAATACTCACTAGAAAACCTCTATAATTTAATTTTTTGTTTGGCGTTTATCGGCACAAAAATCAGCTGTACTCGTTTTATTATCAGGCTTGTAAGCCAAAATTCAAGTGTTTGTCACGACTCTCTACATAAATTGTGTATCTTGTCGGCTACCACGGAACTTTGTGAATGCTTGTTTACTCTGTTTAAACACACTAAGAATATACCCTGAGGTTTTATATGTTACGCAATAAACTACTAGGCTTAAGCCTACTTATTTTGGCTCAGACGTTTTCGTCGGTCGCGATGTCTTTGCCAAAAGAGTCTTCAGCCGTGTTTAACGTAACTAGAAACGGAACCGGGGTCGGTTATTTAGAGACAAGCTTGAAATATCTCGGCCAAACTTATGTGTATAGCAAGTTCACACAGTCAACAGGGCTTGCCAAGCTTCTGACCAAAGCTAGGATCACTGAAAAGGTGGAAGGAAAATTTGCTGGTGAGCGTTTAATTCCAGTTAGCTATTCGTTTGATCAGTCAACACGTAAAAAGCAGGTAACGGATAAGGCACGTTTTTCTGGGAATAGAGCGAGTGGAATGTATAAAGGCAATGCGTACTCCATTCAGACACCCGCCAATGTATTAGATCGTGGCTCACTAGAAATAGCAGTAGCTAGAGACTTACAACTAAATAAACCAAAGCTTCAATATAACGTGATGGAGCGTGGGAAGCTCAAGCAGTACCTCTTTATGAGGGTAGCTAACGAGCGTTTAAACACTCCCGCAGGAGCTTTCAACACCGTTAAGTTAGAAGTTAAAAGGGATGATCAGTCACGCAAAACAACCTATTGGATGGCTAAAGAACTAACCTTCCTCCCCGTGAAAATGCTTCACGAAGAGGATGGCGATGTTATTGGTAGTGAAATAAGTAAATTTACAATCAAACCGTAACAGCGTTTTTTAACGCATAGTCACTAATTCTTCCGCGCTAACAGGATGGATGGCAATTGTGTCATCAAAGTCCTGCTTAGTGGCGCCCATTCTAATGGCGACTGCAAAACCTTGCATCATCTCGTCAACGCCTGTACCGATCATATGACATCCGATGATCTTCTCTTCTTCGCCTAAAACAACAAGCTTCATGTGAGTTCGAACTTGATGCCTAGTGAGCGAGTGGTACATGGGAACAAAATCGGTGTTGTATACTTTTACAGCGTCCCCGTGAGTTTCGATCGCTTCCTCTTCGCTTAGTCCCATTGTAGCGATAGGCGGATGGGTAAACATAACCGTAGCAATATCTTCATAGGACATTTTGCGGTTTGGTTTATTGCCATATAAGCGATCACCCATGCGGCGACCGGCTGCAATAGCAACCGGTGTCAGAGGTGCTTTTCCAATGATATCGCCAAGCGCAAATATATGCTCGATATTGGTTCGCTCTTCATCGTCAACTGGAATAGTACCGTTCTCATTAACAGTAACGCCGGTG
>CALKXC010000447.1 GCA_938004025.1 uncultured Leucothrix sp.
CCTCGTGAATTCTGGCCTGCGGTTGAGAAAGGTTTCAAGACCAGCATGGACAGAGGTGTTCTAGCAGGCTTCCCTTGCTTAGACCTTAAAGTCACATTGATGGATGGTGCTTTCCACGCGGTTGACTCATCGGCACTAGCCTTTGAAATCGCAGCGAAAGGCGCATACCGCCAGTCTTTGCCTAAAGCCGGTCCTCAGTTGATCGAGCCTATTATGGCCGTTGACGTGTTCACTCCTGACGATCACGTGGGTGATGTTATCGGTGACCTTAACCGTCGTCGTGGCATGATCAAGTCTCAAGAGTCTGGAGTAACGGGTGTTCGCATTAAAGCGGAAGTACCGTTGAGTGAGATGTTTGGTTACATCGGTGACTTGCGTACCATGACTTCTGGTCGTGGTCAGTTCTCTATGGAGTTCGCGCAATATGCACCTTGTCCAAATAATGTTGCTGAAGCGGTTATTAAAGAGACAAAAGAGCGTGAAGCGGCTAAGTAATTTCAGCCCAGTAATTTCACTGCTTTAAAGAACAGAACGGCCGGAGATTTTCTTCCGGCCGTTTTTGTTTGTGCGGAGGCAATATGAAGCAATCAGTAAAACTTCACCCAAGCTGGTTAGCAGCGGTCGGTGATGAGTTTGACAAGCCCTATATGCAGCAGCTTAAAGACTTTCTAATCGAAGAAAAAGCCGCTGGTAAAAACATCCTACCCAACAGTGCACTTTGGTTTAATGCGCTCAACAGCACGCCTTTCGAAGCAGTCTCGGTGGTTATTTTAGGTCAGGATCCTTACCCAACCCCCGGACATGCACACGGTCTGTGTTTTTCGGCATTACCCGATGTAAAACCCTTGCCAAAATCACTGATTAATATTAATAAAGAACTTATTGATGATTTAGGGATCAATAACTCTCACACTGCATGTTTGCAGCCTTGGGCAGAGCAGGGGGTGTTACTGTTAAATTCGGTGCTAACCGTTGTTGCAGGAAATGCAAATTCGCATAAAGATAAAGGTTGGGAAAAATTTACCGATGCCATTATCCAAGCAGTGAACGAGCGCGATGAACCTGTTGTTTTCATTCTTTGGGGCAGCTATGCACAAAAGAAAGCGGCATTTATAGACGAGCAAAAACACTGTGTAATTAAGGGAGTCCACCCTTCACCCTTGTCGGCCTATCGTGGTTTCTTTGGTAGTAAACCGTTTTCCAGAACGAATAGTTTTCTAACGAAAATTGGTAGGAAACCTATTAACTGGCAACTCTAATTAAATAAGGTACTTGAGGATGCAATATCGCCCTGAAATTGATGGATTAAGAGCACTCGCTGTTATTCCTGTTGTGTTATTTCATGCCGGTATCGCTGGCTTTAGCGGTGGCTTCGTTGGTGTTGATATTTTCTTCGTTATCAGCGGTTATTTGATCACCTCCATTATTTTAAATGAGCAACAAAAAGACAGTTTTACGCTGGCAGGCTTTTACGAAAGACGTGCGCGACGTATTCTCCCAGCGTTGATGCTGGTCGTACTCCTGAGCGCTGTAGCGGCTTGGTATCTGCTGTTGCCGGCTGAGCTAGTTGATTTTGGAGAAAGCCTCGCCTCCGTTGGTGTGTTTGCTTCAAACATCCTGTTCTGGACTCAAAGTGATTACTTCGCTACAACCTCTGAATTTATCCCCTTATTACATACATGGAGTTTAGCGGTTGAAGAACAGTTCTACCTTATTTTCCCTGTGTTCATGATTTTCACCTTGGCCTGGACCAAGACTAAGCGCCTCTCAGTGTTAACCTTAGTAGCTATACTCAGTTTAATCTTCTGTGAGTGGGCGTGGCGAAACGCACCTGAAGCTAATTTCTTCCTAGCCCCTTCTCGTGTTTGGGAGCTCATGGCGGGAGTTTTGTGTGCGTTCTATTTGCAACAAGCACGAGACCCTAAATTACTCATTCGGCAACTTGCTAGCCTTGCAGGCTTACTGATGCTGGTGTATTCGATTGCCTTTTTAGATAAAAGCATTCCTTTCCCCAGTCTTTACGCCCTGATCCCCGTTGTGGGCACTGTGTTAATTATTCTCTTTACTGATAAAAATACGCTAGTTGGCAAGATTCTTTCGCTTCCGTTCATCGTCGGTGTAGGCCTTATTTCTTATAGTGCTTACTTGTGGCATCAGCCGTTGTTTGTTTTCGCCCGACTTAACAGTATGGATGAGTTGAGTGTGATGACACTTTTAGGCTTAAGTATATTAGCGTTCATAATGGCCTTCATAAGCTGGCGTTGGGTGGAGAAACCCTTTCGAAATCGTAATTGGTTAAGTCAAAGACAAGTGCTGTGGATGGCAGCGTTATGTAGCTTGATTTTAATAAGTTTAGGACTGATTTTCGTCCTTGGTGGAGGTTTCGATGAAAGATTTGTCACTTTGGAGAACTCAATCGCTACGATATAGTCACATTCTTTTCAATAACGGGGGTTAAATATGAAAAATCAATCAAATACTTCAGGTTATGGATTAGGGCTAGCAATCGGTTTATTCTCATTGGCCATGTCGCTAAATACGGCGCAGGCTAACAATCAGGATTTACTAAAGGCGGCAAACCCTGCCATTAACAAGCAATACGTACGAGCTGAGTTTGGAAAGTTTCAAAACAAAGCATTTGATGCGAATGATCCACGAAAAAAATTACTGATTATCGGGGATAGTCAGGCTCAGGATTTTGTTAATAGTGCAATGGA
>CALKXC010000448.1 GCA_938004025.1 uncultured Leucothrix sp.
GCAACTCAAGGTTGCACCTTTTCCATTAACGCTCACGACCACAGTCTTTAGCTAAAGCCGCTTAATGGCGGTTTGATGCCGACCCCTGTAGGCAGACACCGGAGGGCCAAAATCCTCCATCACTTCTGTAGCTTCTCGTACAAGAGCAAACAGCCTCATGCTGATTGTCTGGTACTGCTGCAGCACACACATTTGCCGTAACTTGTAGTTGCGGCGCGGCCTGGTTCTGAGGTACTCATTGGTTCAGGCCGCGGCGCAACTATCGAGTTCACGGCTGGGTTAGCCGTCAATCTTTGTTGGAGAACACAACTAACTTGCGAACGAGTTGCTTCGCGTGAAATTACCAATTGAAATCATTCTTGTACTCGTAAAAGTGAACAGATTTACTTTATACATTATTCACAGAGTGCACGGAGGACGCACCATGTCGCTATTTTCTCGAGCCCTAGAGTGGAGTGACTGGCTACTCGCCTATTATTTTATGACTATCGATACCTGTATATGCAGAGTTAATTAGACTTATGGTAGGGTTCTCGCGTTTTGCATATAAAGATTTAGAGACGATATCATTGACAAAATAATCAGCTGCAGATCTTACCGCTGCATTAAAATTGACCGAGTTTATCGCTGTATAAATCTCTTGATAAAGAATGGATATACTAAATTCAGTATATGTAATATTGCTATTTGCAATTGACTGTTCATAGTATGGACTTGCTGTTACCAGCATTTGAATGTAACCAAAACAAGGTCCATTCTTAATCGCAGCTCTCTCTGCAACTACGACAAAGCTAATTGTAGCGGAGTAGGGGGTCTGATCCAATTGATTGGAAAACACTGCAATTCCATTTTGCTCTAGCCCTATTTGTATTTTGTGCTTTATCTTTCTAATTTCTGTCCAGCACCTCCCTGTGGCAGCATCTTGTACGATTAGTTGGACAGCTTTTAAATTGCCTATCCGATCCGTTGATGTAATGTATTTTTTATCTTGTGCTGAAACGCCTAAAGCATAGAAGCTAAGAACTATAAACACAACTTGTAGAAATCCAATTTTGTTCATATGATTATCAATCTAATATTGTGGCCGGCTCTACCGTACATACAGTCAAATTATTCGAATCCTTCCATCCAAGAGCTGGTAGTGCTTCGTAATTCAACTAAGTCCTTTGGTTGTTCGAAAAGCTGATACATATCAATTGACAGCATTTTATCTTGCACTAGAAGAAATGTGCTTGTGATAGCTGCTACGTAGCTTCCATCTGAAATATCATTGGTATAATTGTATCGAGTAAACATAGCACTGGATAAGCTATTATCCGTTTCGTTAAAAACGCCCAGTTGAACAATTTGGTTTGCTTTTATTTCTTGAATCAAACCAGAGAGTTCCGTTATGTCCTTTGAGGCACTCTCAAATATGCTTGAAATATTCTTAGCTACGATATCCGTTATCTTACCGAAATTATTTTTTGCGAATAATTTGAATTTGTTGAATTCTTTCTTAGACATACTACTCTGCTCACGAGACTTTAAGACCTTGACTAAAATATACGTTTCAAGGTACGGATCCTCATTCTTAAGTACCCTGCCGATGTCTGCTTCTGTATAAAAAGCACCAAGTAACGATTGTGAATCAGGTGTGAAAGACTCCATTAGCTTTCTATCGTAATCAGATAATTGTGTTACCTCATGAAATCCCGGGGGAGCTTCAATGGCAATGTTACGATTTCCTATTGAGAATGTAGGATTTGCTGTATCCGCATTTACAAATTGAACAGTGAGAACAGAAATAATCAGTAAAAATAAACTGCAATTCTTATGCATGATATTCGTTAGGTCTGCGTTCTCTGTGGATGCGAGAACCTTGGTTCTGCATTGTTCACACGATAGATGAAACTGCATAGCCAATGTATGTAAACTAGTGTGACTTATGCTTTTAGTATTAGAGAATTCGCTGTATTTGAAAAATTGGTTAATGACTCTCGTGCCCAGTACACACAACTTCTGACTGTTGATTTCCATACTTTCAAGTAAAACTTGTGGTACCCGTTGAAAGTAAGGACGTAATGTATGGCAAAGTATTTGATTGGTACGGCTAACATTTGCCGTAACTTGCAGTTGCGGCGCGGCCTGGTTCTGAGGTACTCATTTGGTTCAGGCCGCGGCGCAACTGTCGAGTTCACGGCTGGGTTAGCCGTCAATCTTTGCATGAGTGCACTTAGAAATTACAACCGCTGGATGCCAAAAAATATGTCTGTAATATCATCATAGGTGGCGCAGGCAATTTTGGAACTAATGATTGCGGCTGTGAAAGCGTACCTCCCCAGTTGCTCGGGCCAGTCATAGTTTAGAGATAGATCTGTGTGGATTCAGTCCCAGCTCAGAATTTCTCACGTGGGTTGAGAAACGCACATATCTGGGTTTGTAATCGTTTGGCATGCAATCTATTTGCATAGCTCTGTTGCAGAAGGTGGCGCTGAAGTTGTTGGTGCTTGGTGATATTTGTCAACGCCTCAAAAACTGGAGGTATTTTTATCAGGAGCCTTTTTTACAGATCCATAGAATTCGGTTGGGGAGCCTACATACCCCTGAGAACGAGCGTAAAGTTGCAGGCACAAAGCGTGTGGTGATACTTCGGCTCTTAGATTTTTTTCATTAAAACCCTGATTGATTAGCTCTAAACTTCGAAGATGGTCTAGTTCTCTATCTAATTGGTGGATGTCATTGATGCCAGATATTTCAAGTAAGTCGACTGCCTCCATGTGAAATTCATCACTAAAAATAAGGCCGCCTTCCCCCATAAAAGTATCTGAATTTTGACAAATATGGGAAATTATTTTTGCCTGACTTGAAGTGAGTTGAGAAAGTATATTAATAAAGATGATATTGCTCTCGTCCTTTCCGTCAGGGGTGCAAGATGAGGCCAATAGGCCAGCCCATAAATTTTGCATGAGATCATCTTCAGCCCACGATCCGTATTCAAGCGTTGAGAAAATTATACGAGGATGTGCTGATACGACAAGACCCTGATCTTGCTCTTGTAGTAGAGTTTGTGCTTTATTTGCGATTGCAACAGCATTATTTGATCTCCAAGAGCTGACCTTATCTCTTAAAAGTAAGCCAAATTCTTCTGCAGCTGGTAAGCATATTCTGCTCAGGAAAGCTGATGCACCATCAACGCTTCCTTTCGTGACTGTATTTACAGAGTCTGCAATCGGCTTTATACCCAGAACATCTAAACTGCTACTTTTATTTTTATCACACATTTTACAAGAAATTCTCTGTAGCCCTAGCACTACATAGTGAGCACGGACGTTAACATACTTCTTCTACTCCCAGCATTGGCTGGAACCAGTTTGTAGCTCGGAGTATTATTCTATAACAAGGCAGGGGATTGGTACGGCTAACATCGGCCATCAGGAACACTGGATAGACGAGTAGGTTGTGGGCGGAGCCCACGTTCTGCTTGGCTGTCCAGTGTTTGCTGCATGGCAAAGTTAGCCGTCAATCTTTGTCGGAGAACAGAATAATTTTTAATGTAAA